>CAXBGL010000001.1:0-50372 GCA_963975255.1 uncultured Nitrosomonas sp.
CAGACTGCAATCTAAAGAAATAGTCTCCTTTGTACGAAAATACACTCACAATTGGATTACGCGACAGGCCCAATCAATAGAAAAATTTACACAGTTGATGAGTACTCGTTTTACTGCTCCATACTCAACAAGGTAAATTGAAATGTATTGGCATCTGTTAGTGTCATCAATACATTATTTACCGTAGTGGAATCATCAAGCATTACTGACGGAATGTTTAATGTACCATCTTGCATTGAAAATACAGCGACATTGTCAGGACTAGTTTGCAATGGCGTTATGCTAGCAGAATCTAGTTCAAATATAATTTTTGGATTCGTAGCTATCAATCTCAAACTAACTGCAAAAAACTCATTATTGCCAACATTAACAGCAAAAGATAATAAGTCTTTATTAAAGATACCAACAGGATTCGTCACTTCAATACTAATTATCCGTATCAAATTTTCAACCAATATATTTTGGCCATTAAAATCTTTAGTTGGCGTGGAGGTTAATTCACCACTAAAATTATTTAAAGGCAGGTCTGCAATCGCATCAATCACAGTCATTCCATCATAAATAATTTTCCCAAATACAGTGAAGCCGCCATTCTGATTATCAAGATTTGCAGCATTATCGGAAAGATTAACAAACCACTGGCTGGTCGCACTATCAGGCTCACCAGCAAGTTTTGCCATGGCGACAGTACCACGCATATTGGGCATACCAAACTCATTAGCAATTGGTTCAAGTGTATTCACTGCAGCAAGTGAAATTCCGTCATCATTGTTTATAATCTTAAAACCACCTGCTTGTAAAACAAATCCCGGTACGCTACGATGAAAGATACCATCGGTATATGCGCTGTTGTTAATATAATCAAAGAAATTAGTGACTGTTACAGGATTCTGGTTTACGAACAACTCAATACAAAAAGTCCCCATGTTTGTTTTAAAACAAGCGACGGGATTAGCTTGTACAAATGGGGATAATAAAAACAGGCTAACGAATAACGCAATACAAAAATATCTTTGCATAAAGCTTATATCCACTTTGTTTCATTCAGTAATGTTAACGCACATACACTTCAGGCGGCAATATTTCCTTTTCCTGGTTAAGCTGGGTGATTTGTTGCGTCAGCATATCAAGATTTTCCCAACCTAATTTACCTTCTAAAGGAATCCAACGTGCGCGCAAATAGCCATAGCGATCTATTAGGAATTCCATGTGGTCTGGAATCACCCCCTTTCCAAACAGATCTGGATGACTTAGTGTGCGACGAAATAATGCATAACTGCTCGTGATTTCAGATGCATTTTGGATCACAAGTGGAAAAGGAAAATCAGATGCGAAACGCGCTATTTCCTTTGCAGCAACACCATCTTTTGGAACAATCAGGACCGTCAGATCCTTTCCACTTAAATTACCATGTGCTTGCTTGAGCTGTTCAAGCCTGGCTTGTGACTGTGGCCATGAAAAAATAACCAACAACATCACTTTTTTATTAATGGAATTCTGCATAGTACTACTTTTACCATTATGTGCTGTGTAGGAGAAACTTGGCGATGCCACATAAGGTTTATTGGGAACAATTTCTGTAGTCAAAATGCGTGATCGATAACCCCGTGACAAAGCATGAAAAAAGTTTACCAAATCCCAACGATCTGCTTCCGATAACTTATCAGCAAATCCTGACATATCGGTATCTTTCATACCATAACTAATCCAATGATAGAAATCGCCTGGCGTATGTTCTTCAACATGCTGTTCCGTCAACATATCGGGTAAGAAAGTAGTAAGTGTTCGCGACAATATTCCATTACCCTTGCCTTGATGCCCGTGACAAGTCACACAATTCTCGGCATATAGCTTTGAACCATTGGCAATCGAATGCGCATCGAAAGGAATGGGGATCTTACGGAATGTTTCTGGATAGGCATCAACTGCCAATGGTGGTAATGCAACAGCTAAGCTACCCATTAATAACGCCAGTGGAATTCCAACTTGAAGCATTTTATTCCATTTCAGAGATTTACTCAGTAACACTACACCAGCTGCTATAACCAGAATCGCAATGCCAATCCAAACTTGAATGGCTACGTTTGGATCTCCCCAATTTTCTGCTATTGAGAAACGAAATGAAAAAGGCCAATCTTCTATCAAAACATACCTCATTAGTGTTGTATTAGAAATGATCGCTGCAAAATAATAGGATCAATGAATATGTAAATTTAATGAACAGTAACGAATGAGATTACTGCAAGTATTGCCAATTTTATTTTGAGTAAGTAATTATTTGACGTCACAACTACGGATGCTTAATTGGCATTAAATGATGCCTTCTGCCACGCCTATTCTTTTCACGATAATTTGAGAGCATGTTTTGCAATGCCGTAACTTGAAACTGCTTCACAGCAGCTTGGCGGTTAAGACTTTTATTGGCTTGTTCTTTCCTATTTTATCTAACAGTAGGAAAGCCGATGACACGCCAAACCAAATTCCTACAAAACTATAGGTAGTACACGCTTAATCTGGGGCTGTTACGAAGATACAAAACCATACTGAACAATATGGTCGACAAAACAAAATATCCAAACTAAGTTAGCTCCATGTTCGTGCTTGATACAAGATCAGGTAGACTGGAGAAACTTAAATTGGCATGCATTTATTGTCTTCGGATAAGTTCTTCACAAGCGATGTAACTTATCCGAATAGTTTAAAACAACACGCTTTTATGCAGCAGGCACTTCTTCTTTTTTGCGGCGATTGCGTAAAAAGTACAACACCGCGGCGATTGCGATAACAACGCCTGGCAAGATGGCCATCAAACTTAGCGGTTTACCTTCGCCAACTGAAAAGGGAAAACGTGACACGTAGTCTTCCTCTCCACCAGTAACAGTTACCAGCCCTACGAAATCACCTTTCTCAGGGAACACATGTTCCAATGTAATGGATGCGTTCGAATATACTTTAGGAGGCAGGTGCAGTACAGTAATTGCGTCTAGATCATCTTCGGATCCAGTATCACGAATAATGCGAACTTCTGTAGTCAAAGGACGTAATTCATCGTTAATATAGTCTAAAGCGACCACTGTCTTACCAATTTCAGGAATATCTTCACAAAACTCTTCTTCCTGTGTCAAAGGTTGGTATCCCGTGAAGTGCATAGTGTAAGGCCCAACAGTGAGCACGCATAAGTCATCTGCCAGCGCCAACCCTCCGTGTGCCTGTATTTGTGTCGAGAATATAATACCGGCAGCGAGAAAAGCTGATATTAATGTTTGTTTAATTAATTTTAATCGTAGTGACATTTTTAGATTGCCTATGAAAATAATAATTGATTAGGTAACAATATTGCATGACCTACCAGGTTTACTCCGGCACTTTTGATCGCCGAGATGCTATCCAGCCTTTCATCCGTTTCGATTTCATCAGTTTATAACCCAATATTATCATTACAATTAACCCCACCAAGGGTCCTATCGCAGCTCGAAAAACTTCTTCATAATTTACCATTTTGACGCGTAATTGGTAATGATACTTTAGTGGTGGTAGTCCTTCTGCTGTAATACTTATGACATACTCTCCCTGATCAAGGAATGTCAGTGTGTTGATTACGCCATCTTCATAAAGCACTGGACGTATACTTTTGATCGTTTCTCCATCTGTGCTGTTAGTGCCTTTGATAATCTTTATTCCGATTGGCATATTACGCAACGCAGGGTCTACCAAGTCGACAACCAGCACTGTATCACCTGTTTCAGGTATTTCCGTACAATATTGTGCGGTTTTATCATTTTGTGGCTGGTATGCATTAAAATGGATTATGTTGTCGCCGATTCTACGCATACAGCTGTCATCTTCCATGGTTACTTTTCCATGTGCTGCTACTGCGCCTGTGTAAAGTGCCGTAACAAAGATAAAGGCTACTAGCCCCGCCTGTATTATTGGCCTAATCACGAAGTCCTCCTGTCTGTTGAACACCTCTGAAATACTACCTTCACAAGCTTGTTTTATTTTTTGCATTTTATACGGTGCCCCGAATCCCATATTGTTTCTTTAGGCTATGTCGCAATTAACTATTGGTTTTTGTTAACTCTCTAATTGTACTTTAATTATTGAGACTATCAAGTCCATGGTTAATAAGGGTTCTATAAAATCTTAAATCAAATTCAACATTTAATTGTGACATAGCCTTTCTTTACTTATAAAAAATCCGGTACACCGGCTGTCTTGCGACAGTGGTGTACCGGATTATAATACGTAACTTAGCTTAAAGTTTCGTAAAGACTGGAATAACTGCTCCAGCAATACTATTAATATAGCGATTGCCTTCTTCATCCCATGTCATCAGCAAGCCACCAAAGCGACTTTCAGGGTCACCCAATAGAGCCATCAGACGCTGTACTTCCCACAACGCATCTTTAGCCTCCATATTAATTTCCCGAGTTTCACCAGGTTCAATTGCTGCTTCATCATCCATGGTTAATCCAGTAGCAACCAGTTCTCTTGGATAATCTGGATCAAGGTTCTCTTGTCCCAGATCATTAACAAAACGTACACCTGCAGTAGTGAATTCGCCAATTTTAATTGGTGAATCACCATTGTTGGTGATATCCATGGTCACACGCAATGCGCGGCCAGGTACGTCATAGTTGGCCCATGTCACTACGATTCCAACTGGATTTGGTGCAATCGGCAGTGGTGCTACTTTAGATTCGCCTGCCTGAAGCGGTACTGTATATGGATGTACACTTTCCGTATAACGATAACCACCCCATACAATTGCAAGTGTTAGTATCGCTACAGCCCAACCAACTTTTCTGTCCATTGGATCCAGTAACAGATCGTCACCATATCCCAGCAATACACGACTACGTGGCAAGAACATTGGACGTGCTACGTAATAGCCAATCCATAAGCAACCGATTGACAACCACAATACATGCCAGAATATACCATTACTCCAGTTATAGGTTTCTGTATCAATGGTCTTACCCGTCAATGTTTTGATTGGGTTAGTAAAATCCGCCCAACTTCCTGAGATGTTCATCCAAGACGCAGGGCCTGCAATTGGGCCTGCACTTTTTACGTTCACCATAGCATGCATGTGGTGACGTCCTGGAATCCTTGCTTTCAGTTTGACTTCAAACTCATAGTCACGACCAAGTTCAAGTGGCCCAGAAATAAAAGTTGGATGACCATTTAGCTTGGTGCTCAAGCGAACAAACACCGGACTTGGGCTACCTACATTGAAGAATGCCCGTGTTGGCTTACCAACAGCTGCAGGCCAATCTTCTGCCAAATGAAACTTCCCGGTCATCGTTGCAAAACCGTTAACTTTGGTTGTTTTTGGACCCCATTTCATGTCATACCACTGCATGGTACGCATACGCAGGAATGGTTCTTGCGAACGTTCACCGTGTGCTGCTACTGGTGCTACGTCTACTACCAGTGTTATCGCCAGTGACGCCGCACCAATTGCCGCTCCATACAGGCCCAAGACACCCAGTTTTAAAAGCTTTTTCATACTCATTATTTAATCCCCTCTGCAAATCCTTTTATACCAAAAGCAGTTACATCTGATTTCTGTGATATACGGCCTCTTTCACCTTTAACGTAGAAGAACGCGGTGCAGTAGATTTTACCGAGATACCACCATACGAGGAACATTAGCATGGAGACAAAAGCTGCGAAGAACGCTGCAATCACTGTGGTATGACCACCAAAGGTACGCAATGATCCTTGTTCGATCAGTCGCACATATTCTGGTGTACCCGTGCGGATATACAGGAATCCTGTGTAGTCAGCTAATGATAGCAATACGCCTTCTACTACTAATGGCACATGAGTCGGTCCAAAGATTGGCCAGTTACCTGGATAGAATAACAATCCAAAGAAACCGCCGCCCAGCAATGCTGTGATCAACCAGTTACCGGTTAACAACAGGATCGTATCAAGCATCAATGCGCCTGGAATCATGGTGCCTGGCAATACGAAGTTTACTGGGTAATGTGACCACCAGTAGAAACCCCAGTAGCGCGTTAGCCATTCACCTACCAACAGGCAAACAATACAGAGTGTCGCGCCGAATGGCAGACGGTAGTTAACCCAGAGGTAGTACATGATGGCTGAACAATAGGTAATACCTACAATTGGGGTGACCACTGGCCACCATTGGCGGTCTTTCCAGTCAAGCCAGAAGTCCCAGTCACCTGCCAGAAGCATGAAATGCATGTGGAATGTTCCGACCAGAAGAATGCAGAGAATTGGAAAATACACCGCATCGATATATCTGGACATCTTGATTGCTTCAGGCGGCATTTTGGCCGCTTTTAAAATTTCGTCTGTTCTGCTCACTAGATCCTCCCCTCGTTTGTTTCGTGTGATATTAAATATGAAAGCATGACGATTCCTATACTGTCTTTTACTACTGTTTTTACAATTGCCAATTTGTAGCCCTGGCTTCTCCTGACTACAAATCGGCGGTTTATTTCTCAACTATTCTACTCAACTCTGTCTTAGCTAAACTAAGACAGAGAGGCAAGTATTAATAAGGATCAGGAACAATCCGGTTGTTGAGAATGTCTTTGCTTTGGTTATTCCAAATGACGTCTGTCAGGTTGGAATAACGTGTGATGATTTGTGCTGCAATACCGCCAGAAAACAATCCAGCCCAGCCCAGTATCACAAAGCCCCAATGCAGCGGTGCGCTGAACAGTTCTTCCATGAACCAGAAAGCATGTCCCCATTCGTTAAGACCAACGTTTGGCAGAATCATGAGTGGTCCTGCAATCGCCATAACCAGTGGGAATGAAATGCCTCTACTGTACAATGGCAGCCGTGTCATTGCATATAAGTATGAAGCAACACCACAGACAATGTACATCGGGAATGATCCGTAGAACACAACAACATGACTTGGCGTGAAGCTGGTGTCACGAATAATCACTTGATGCCATGATGCATCTTGCTCGGTAAAGAAGCTACCGCCCCAGTAAACACCAAACAGATAAACACCCAGCCACATCATCCAGTAGAAATAACGCTTAATTTCAAGCTTAGGATCAAGGTTGTCTAATTGTTCTTTGGTGTCCCGAGTCTTCAACAGCCAGCCCCAGGTTACCAATGCAAACAGTGGCATAATCGTCATGTGTACCCGCCACAGCCCCATCCAGATCGTATCAAATTCTGGTTCCATTGAATCCATACCGTGTGAGTACGCAAAGGTACGTTGAAACCAAATCCAGAAGATCGCAACAGCCAGCATGATTCCCATTCCCAACTTGTAGTACTTTGAGTCGTACCACAATGTCATGTCATAGGCATCGCTTGCGCTTGCGCTTTTTGTTCCCATTGTTGTTGCCATATTTTGCACCTCCAGTTCTTCCTGTTAATCAAACCTACTACTCTTTTACTACCATTTTTAATAGTAATTTTTAGTTCTACTTCAAGTTTTAATAACTACTCCTGAGCAAGTAACTTTTACTCTTTAGTTAGCTACAGGCTACAGGCTAGTCGACCTTAGGGATCTAAGTCAAGTGATTTGTCGTAAAAATTCAATTTTTATGTGGTATGAATACGCCTTATTATTCCTATAAACCCCTTTCCACACAAGGATTAATTCGATTTCTAGCATTTAAAAAAATTTAAAATTAAATTCTTATCTGCACCGCATCTTTACTTATCAATTACTCAACCGAATAGTTTAGATAGTTGGGCTACTTTGTAATGTATATTTACGAACGATATTCAATAACTCCTCCTTAGTAAACGGTTTAGTTAAATACGCATTTGATCCGACCATTCTGCCTCGAGCGCGATCAAATAATCCACTTTTACTTGATAACATAATTACGGGTACAGATTGGAATCGAGAGTTTTTTTTAATTAACATACAAGCCTGGTAGCCATCTAAGCGCGGCATAATAATATCAATAAAAATTATATCAGGCTGATTATCAACTATTTTGGCCATGGCATCAAAACCATCTGAAGCGAGAATAATCTCGCATCCCGACTGATTGAGGAAAATTTCCGCACTACGCCGAATTGTATTACTGTCATCAACTACCATGACTTTAATACCTTCTAAATCTTTTGCGTCACTCACACATCCTCCTTAGCTTTTCTGGCTATGATACCCTTCAAATTTACAACTCAATATACCCTGAATTCAACTAAGTGCTAACAGTTAATATTTATGAAGCCAAACCACTACCGAGATGACTCTCTCAATCTAGCAACAAAAAGTTACACCCGGATAAGATTTAAATTAAACGGACTACTTTCTCCAAAATGCTGGTGTAAATACGACAAGCAACGTAAAGAATTCCAGCCTTCCCAATAACATTGCAAAACTACATAACCATGTCTGAAAATCTGTAAGTGACGCATAGGTAGTTGCTGGGCCTATTTGATTGAGGCCCGGGCCTAAGTTATTGATACAAGCTACCGCTGCCGAAATAGCCGTAATTACATCAAGTCCGCTTAAAGTAAGAACCAATGTCATCAATACCATGCTTGTGATATATATGAACAAAAAAACCAGCACTGCAAAAATAATTTTATTGGGCACCACGTTTTCACCAAGCTTGGCCGGCATAACTGCATTCGGATGCATAATTTTGACCATCTCACGATAAAGTTGCTGGTACAGAATGCGGGCCCGTATCATTTTAATACCCCCTCCGGTAGAACCCGACGAGGTACAAAAGCCAGACAAAAACAACATCCATAGTGGCGCAAAAACAGGCCACAAACTATAATCGGCATTACTATACCCTGTCGTGGTAGCAATGGAAACAACATTAAAACTGGCATAGCGCAATGCTGTCAGTGGATCAAAGTAAACACCCATGAACCACAGATAAAAGGCAAACCCAAGACAACTCATCAACACGATGACAATAAACATGCCCACTTCTGGATCGTAACAATAAGGTGAGAAGCATTTCGTTCGCCAAACCAGGAAATGCGTGGCAAAATTTATGCCTGCAATTAACATAAAAATGATAGCAACAAATTCAATTAATGGGGAATCCCAGTAGCCATAGCTTGCATCATGGGATGAAAACCCCCCTAATCCCAGCGTAGTAAATGCATGCATAACGGAATCAAACCAATCCATTCCTGCCAACTTGTATGCCAGTACACAAGCCAATGTCAAGCTCGCATACACCAACCACAATCCTTTAGCTGTTTCAGCAATACGCGGGGTCAGTTTATTTTCTTTCATTGGCCCTGGTGTTTCAGCCTTGAGCATTTGTCTTCCACCCACCCCCAATAATGGCAAGATAGCAACGGCCAGCACGATTAAACCCATGCCTCCCAACCATACCATTTCTCCACGCCACAAATTGAGTGACAACGGCAATGCATCCAGTCCTATCAATACTGTGCCGCCCGTCGCTGTTAGCCCTGAAACAGCTTCAAAATAAGCCATACTAAGATTCAGTTCAGGTAGATAAAATAGCAGTGGCAGCATCGCAAAAGCGGGCAATACTGACCAAACCAGAACGACCAATAGAAACCCGTCGCGGGTCTGTAATTCACGTTGATACCGATATGTCACAAGCCACATTAGCAAACCACTACCAATGGTAATAAAAATGGACTCTTCAAATACACGCCGTGCGCCGTCATTAATCCAAAGTGAAAAACCGAGCGGAACCAACATCGTGAATCCAAATACCAAAATCATCTTGCCAAGCACATTGACAACGGCAAAAAGTCTGCTCATGCGATAATGTAATTATAGAAAACCAACATTAACTTGAAATAATTTCTCTACTTGTTGAATCATTTTCTTGTTGATCACAAATAAAATAACATGATCATCTGGCTCAATTACCGTATCATGATGTGCAATAATCACTTGCGTATTAGCATCAGAAGTCGTTTTTTCTTTCTCCAACGCCTTGAAAATATTTTCACTTGCCCCACCATTAGATATTGGCAAGCCACGTACAATCGCGCCAATGGTAGCTCCCTTTGGTAGCTTAATATCTTCCACTTTTCGTCCTACCACATTTGATGATTTTGCATCGCCATGCGCTACCAGTTCTAACGCTTCAGCCGCACCACGCCGTAAACTATGCACCGCAGCCACATCGCCGTGCCGTACATACGCAAGCAACGAACCAATCGTAACCTGCGCGGGTGATATAGCAATATCAATACCACTACTTTGCACCAGATCCACATATGCACCACGATTAATAAGTGTAACCACTTTGTGTGCGCCCATACGTTTGGCCAACAACGATGACATAAAGTTGTTTTCATCGTCGTTAGTGAGCGCACAAAACATATCCATTTCTGCGACACTCTCACTTTCCAGCAAAGTCTCATCCGTAGCGTCACCATGCAGCACTAGCGTATTATGCAATTCTGCCGCCAAACGCTCACTGGCTTGTTGATTGTATTCGATAATTTTTACCTGATACTTTTTTTCCAGAGACACACCCAGCCGCTTACCAATTTTTCCACCGCCAGCAATCATCACACGTTTTACCGGCTTATCCATATCGCGTAGTTCACGCATGACAGCCCGAATATCTTCAGCGGCAGCAATAAAAAATACTTCATCTTCAGCTTCGATAATGGTGTCGCCTTCTGGAATAATAGAACGATCTTTACGGAATATTGCCGCTACACGTGTGTCAACATTGGGGACATGCTTGCGTAGCTCCTGGAGCTTCTGACCAACGAGCGGACCGCCATAGAACGCGCGTACTGCAACCAGACTTACTTTGCCCGCCGCAAAATCGAGCACCTGCAACGCTTCAGGGAACTCAATCAGTTTTTCTATATATTCGGTTAGAATTTGCTCTGGACAAATTGCAAAATCCACACAAAAGTTTTCTGTGGAAAAAATCTCTGGTCGCGCCAGATATTCGGTAGATTGAATGCGCGCAATTTTAGTTGGGATATTAAACATCGTGGCAGCAAGCTTGCATGCCACTAAATTTGTTTCGTCATTCTCTGTTACGGCGAGAATCATATCGGCATCTTCAGCACCTGCTCCAACCAATACTGATGGATAAGAAGCATTACCCATCACTGTGCGTAAATCCAGACGATCCTGTAACACTGATAATCTATCTGAGGCAACATCGACCACGGTTATATCATTGGCCTCACTTACCAGACTTTCTGCTACGGATGAGCCAACCCGACCCGCACCCAGAATGATGATCTTCAATTTAACTATCCATCCTGTTATATCTTAGCACTATCCCATCTCATGAAGTTATCCGTATTTTTTTATGAATTTGCACGCACCCAATCCCGCCATTGAATAAACAAAGCTGGATCAAGCGCAGCAATAACCGAACGTTGCCATGGCGAACCTCCCCAAAAATCATCCTGATTAAGTCCGCACATATGCCCACCCGCTTCTTCCAGAATTAAGCAACCTGCAGCATAATCCCACGGCTTCTGCCCGCCATGTAAGTACAGGTCAAAATAACCAGCTGCCGTGTAGCACCATTCCAACGCGCTCGCTCCATAACTACGTTGAGATGAGTAAGGCGGATTCGCCGCAATCTTTTCTGCCAATTTCCGATCCAGCCGCTTCAAATCGACATGCGCAATCGCACTAGATAATGTAGGCACATACTTGTTAATCGGCAGAAAATTACCATTTAAATGAGCACCACAACCTTTCTTGGCATCAAACATTTCATTTGTAATGGGATTATAAACAACCCCTAAAATACTTTTACCCTGCTGCATCAGTGCCACAGAAATTGCAAAATAAGGCAACCCATTGAGAAAATTGGATGTACCATCAATTGGATCCACACTCCACAAACCAACGTCACCTGTAGTCCATTGTTCCCGCTGCACCTGCTCAAGCATTTCCTCACCCATCTGGGCACAAGGATAAATCTTTTGCAACTCTCGCAACAAGACTTCTTGTACGATAAGATCCGCTTCTGTAAAAAAACTACCGTCTGGTTTAAGCTGCCGCGCCACCTGCAAATAACGCGGCATGATTTCCTCCTGCGCAACCTTCTTAACAACTGAAATTACTGCATCCAGCATTTTTAACCTGCCCGCCACTTGATCGAGCAACCAATACTGGGAATTTGATCCACAGGTCCTTGCCCCGTTTTGGCAACTTGCAGCATACTCTCAAATAAATCACGTCGAACATCCACTGATGCTGCCTCTTTACGCGAAGCATCTAATCGCCCACGATATTGCAATTCCAGCTTGCTATTAAAGCCAAAAAAATCTGGCGTACACACTGCGCCATAAGCCTTAGCAACGGCTTGGATTTCATCCCAAACATAAGGAAAGGGAAAATCTAATTGCTTTGCAATCTGCCTCATATTTTCAAACGAATCTTCGGGATAATCATCAGGATCATTTGACATAACTGCGATTGTACCCACGCCGTGCTGCGTCAGTTCTTTTACATCACGAATCATACGATCTTGCACAGCCTTCACATAAGGACAGTGATTACAAATAAACATCACCAACAAACCACTCTCTCCGCTGGCAGATGCGAGGTTATAGCGCTTACCATCAACGCCTAACAGATCAAAATCAATGGCTTTCCAGCCAAACTCACAAATTGGTGTTTCCAGACTCGCCATATTCTTTCTCTCCCTATTAGATAGTAGATAGCATTTCAAGCGTTTTATATTATCATGAGCACATTATTCGATATCATAAATTATTCGTCTCTAACCACATAATGCCTCCCCGCTTTTATTACACAGAAGAGATAACTATAAATCAAGCTATAGAATTACCAATAGACGCCAGACATCATGCCACACGCGTTTTGCGACTAAGAACCGGCGATATTGTCACGCTGTTTAATGGCAAAGGTGGTGAATTCTCGGCACAAATCGCACACATTACCAAATCAAATACGACTGTTTTAATAAACAAGCATTATGCTATTGAGCGTGAATCACCGCTTATCATCGAACTCGCTCAAGCTATATGCATTAATGAAAAAATGGATTGGATCATACAAAAATCTGTAGAAGTGGGTGTAACATATATCCAACCCATTATTACAGACCGAAGTGTAGTACGCCTTTCCAACGAACGCGCATTTAAACGCTTGCAACATTGGCAAAAGATAGTAATTTCAGCCTGCGAACAATGTGGCCGTAATCATTTGCCACAGGTATTACCTTTAATATCATTAACGGATTGGTTGCATATAAAAAACTTGGATGATGCATCACACAACTCATGCTTTATGCTCTCACCCTCAGCAACAGAGCGCCTAAAATATTTTCCTACTCCCCCTTCTAATACCCGCCTAACAGTAGTTGTTGGTCCAGAAGGTGGCTTTACACCGGAAGAAGAAAAAAACATCCTGCGCACTGGATTTACGCCACTCTGCCTGGGAAAACGTATACTTCGGACAGAAAGTGCTGCACTGGCAACCATTGCAGCAATGCAAACACTATGGGGCGATTATTGATATGACCCTTCATTACCCAAATACAAAACTGATTTTATTGCTTTACTTAAAAAATGAATTTTAATACTGACTTTGTTACTTGGTTCCGCTCGGTTGCACCCTATGTCAACACGTTTCGAGGCAAAACTTTTGTTATTGCTTTTAGTGAGGAGATGATAGACAACGAGAAATTCGTAGATTTCATTCATGATATCAATTTATTAGCTAGCCTTGGTGTCAGGCTAGTTCTAGTACATGGTGCAGATCCACAAATTGAATCGCAACTAGATGGGCGTAAACTAAAAACCAAATTTGTTAAGGGTGTCCGTGTTATTGATCCAGACATGCTTCATTGTGTGAAGGAGTCTGTAGGCCGGGTTCATCTTGAAATAGAAGCACTACTATCCATGGGACTGCCTAATTCACCCATGGCTAACTCTTCCATACAAGTAACCAGTGGCAACTTCATTACAGCTTGTCCGATTGGTGTGATTGACGGCATTGATCACATGCATATGGGAAAAGTGCGCAAAATAAACGCAATTGGCATTAACTTGCGTCTAGAGCAAGGTGATGTAATTCTCATTTCCCCACTGGGATATTCTCCAACTGGAGAGATATTTAATCTAACTCAGGAAGACACAGCAACCGAAGTGGCCATCGCTCTTCATGCAGAAAAATTAATTTTTTTATCCGACACACCTACAGAAGAGAACTTTTCCGACAAGCAAGAAACACTTCCCCACGAATTGACCGTTGCTGAAAGTAAAGCATTACTCAAGAAAGCCACAAAGCTCTCAGACGAAATTAAACAACTCTTACTTTGTGCAATAAAAGCTTGTGAAACTAACGTAGCCCGTACGCACCTCGTCAGCCGTCATATAGACGGTGCGATTTTGCAAGAATTATTCACCCACAATGGTATCGGCAGCATGGTATCGCAAGAACCGTTACAGTTATTGAGAATCGCAAGAATAGAAGATATTGGGGGCATTCTGCAAATAATCGAACCACTTGAAGCTGAAGGTGTGCTCGTAAGACGCAACCGTGAACTACTGGAAATAGAAATAGATCGATTCTTTGTACTTGAACACGATAGCATGATTATTGGCTGTGCGGCACTGTACCCCTTTTCTGATGAACAGGCATGTGAACTCGCATGCTTAGCAATACACCCTGATTACCGTGATTCCGGTCACGGGAATACACTACTCAAACATATTGAAGCCAAGGCCATCAGCCAAGGGAATAATAAATTATTTGTACTCACTACTCGTGCAACACACTGGTTTGTCGAGCACGGTTATCTTGAGACCACACTGTTAACGCTACCAAAAGTGAAACAGGGATTATACAATTACCAACGCCGTTCGAAAGCATTTATAAAAGATTTATGAATTAATCTCATATCTAAAACTTGTTGTGACGCAATACGTACACAACCCTAATAAACAACCCCGTGCAAGACCACGGGGAATCGCTAGTTCAAATATGTATACATCAAAATCCAGGTTTCTATAAAACCAACTCTATTTTGTAGCATGTTAACTGAACTGTAATGCTTTACCCTGTAAAACTGAAAACATCTATTCAGATTACCTCCCATCCTCTTTTCACCTGATTGTTCACATTCGCCATTATAAGGTTTACTTGGCCAATTGAAAACGCCATAATTGTGCTTAACCTCGTTTTATTTATTTGGAGAAGTTTTAATGGTAAGAATGGTTAATTGCATCAAACTTGGGCGTGAAGCGGAAGGACTTGATTTCCAAATTTACCCAGGTGAGTTGGGTAAACGAATTTTTGATAATGTATCAAAAGAGGCTTGGGGTGATTGGATTAAACATCAAACTATGCTTGTTAATGAAAACCGTTTAAATCTGTCAGACATCAAGGCCCGTCAATTTCTCGCCACTCAATTGGAAGCTCATTTCTTTGGTTCTGGAGCAGAACAACCTATGGGTTATGTTCCCCCAGAAAAATAAGCTTGACACGGGGAAAAAAATTCCAGCAACTAATTCAATAGTCACGTTAATAGCGTAGGATTTTGCAAATTGCGAGCCAGATGACCTGAATGTATGATTGACAAGGCACTGCACCTCATCAATCATACATTTCAGACTGCTAATTTACTTAACGACTGCTTTTAATTCCCCTTTCGCATACCTGGCTGTCATATTATCTAACATAATTGGCTTGATTTTCGCAGCCTGTCCCGCACAACCAAATGCTTCAAAACGAGCCTTACAAACATCCTTGGCTGCTACAGTAGCTTCTTGAAGAAATTTGCGTGGGTCAAAGTTACTTTTGTTATGATCCAGATGACGACGAATCGCACCTGTCATGGCAAGACGAATATCGGTATCAATATTCACTTTCCGTACCCCATTTTTTATACCCTCTTGAATCTCTTCAACAGGTACGCCATAGGTCTCTTTCATATCGCCACCATATTGACGAATAATTTCGAGCCATTCTTGTGGTACAGAACTGGAGCCATGCATAACTAAATGCGTGTTGGGAATACGTTTATGAATTTCCTTGATTCGCTCTATGGCTAAAATATCGCCTGTCGGCTTACGCGTAAACTTATAAGCACCGTGCGACGTTCCAATCGCAATCGCCAAAGCGTCTACCCCAGTCTTTCTAACAAAATCAGCAGCCTCTTCTGGATCCGTTAACAACTGATCATGGGATAGCTTACCTTCAGCCCCATGACCATCCTCTGCCTCGCCCATTCCCGATTCCAGTGATCCTAAGCAACCTAATTCACCTTCAACAGAAACACCGACAGAATGTGCGATCGCAACAACTTCAGCCGTCACATTGACATTGTATTCATAAGATGAGGGTGTCTTAGCATCTGCTTCTAGTGAGCCATCCATCATAACGCTTGAAAATCCACTACGAATGGCATTAATACAAATTGCTGGAGATGCGCCATGATCTTGGTGCATCACAATAGGAATATGCGGATAGGCTTCAACTGCTGCGGCAATTAGATGACGCAAGAAAGATTCTCCTGCATACTTACGTGCGCCTGCAGAACCCTGCATAATCACGGGGCTGTCGCATTCGTCAGCTGCCTGCATGATGGCAAGAATTTGCTCTAGATTATTGACATTAAAAGCAGGCAAACCATAATCGTTTTCTGCTGCATGATCCAAAAGTTGTCGTAATGATACAAGGGCCATTTAAGTCTCCTCAAAAAAAATCTTAGTTCTCTTAAGTCCGTAGTTTATGAATAGCAAATTAGTGACAATGATACATATACGCTACTACCTGTAACTTTCAACAGGCACTATACGGACGTGTAACCCATCGGGTTATTTACTCACATCGCATCAATATTTTGTTACTTCTTGCATCCTCCCACTTTAATTATTTTCATGGTATTGGTTCCACCTGCCTTACCAACTGGCTCGCCAATAGTCATAATCATAAGGTCGCTATTTCGTACTGCACCTCGCTTGAGCAACTCATCTTCAGCAAGACTCATGATTTCCTCAGGATCACATACCCCTTCACCAAATTCTACTGGATAAACACCGCGAAATAGAGTCATTTTCCGTCGCGTGTCCTCCTGAGGACTGAGTGCAAATATAGGCACTTTGGAACTTCTTCGCGACATTAATAACGCGGTGACACCACTGTGCGTCAATGCAGCGATTGCGCGAATTTGCAAACCACTGGCTGTATACATCGTTGCACGGGCTATGGCTTCTTCAATAGTAGCAGGGTGGAGCGATGGCATACGCCTATCGTGATTCACCATATATTCCTTTTCTGCCTCCAGGCAGACTCTAGCCATAGCTTCTACTGCTTCGACAGGATATTCTCCCGCAGCTGATTCAGCTGACAGCATCACTGCATCAGTACCATCCAGTACTGCATTAGCGACATCAGACACCTCTGCACGCGTTGGAATTGGACTTTTAATCATTGATTCCATCATCTGGGTTGCAGTGACTACTAACTTATTTCTAGCTCGTGCAGTGCGTATCATTCTTTTTTGCAAAGCGGGTACAGCGGCATCACCAACTTCAACTGCCAAATCGCCACGTGCCACCATGATAGCATCTGACGCCTCAAGAATATCATCCAATGCAAGAATCGCTTCAGAACGTTCAATCTTTGCCATGATCATACTTTTGCCACCAGCTTCTGCCATTAGCTCACGCGCTTGCCGAACATCTGCACCAGAGCGAACAAAAGATACTGCCAAATAATCTGCTTTAAATTCCGCGGCAGTTTTAATGTCTTCGATATCTTTGCTTGTCAATGCAGGGGCACCCAACCCCCCCCCTTTACGATTAATACCTTTATTGTTGGATAAGATACCGCCCTGCTCTACCACACAAAATACTTGGTGCCCCCTAACCATTGATACGCCTAACACAATACGACCATCGTCCAGCATCAACGTTGCGCCAGTTTCTAAATCGTGCGGCAATTCTTTATAATCTAATCCCACCCTTTCCTGGTTGCCCAGTTCACACTCAGCATCGAGAATAAATTTATCCCCGACCTCCAATTTTATTTTTCCTTGTTCGAATTTTCCTACACGAATCTTGGGGCCTTGTAGATCAGCTAGCACACCGACTGCATAACCAGCGGAACGTGCTAATGACCGTGTCAATTGAGCATACTCTATATGCTCTTTGCGCGTGCCATGGGAAAAATTAATCCGAACAACATCTACGCCAGCTTGAATGATACTTTCTAGAACCTTTGGGTCACCACAAGCAGGACCCAGTGTTGCAACAATTTTTGTTCTTCGAATCATTATATTTATTCTATCTGTTTGCGCGCATTTCTAATATTTCGACTGCTGGTAATTTCTTACCCTCTAAGAATTCAAGGAATGCACCGCCTGCTGTCGAAATATACGATACTTTATTATATATATCATATTTCTGTATGGCTGCAATCGTATCACCACCGCCTGCCAGCGTGAAGGCATTGGTGTTAGCAATTGCCATTGCAACCGTTTTGGTTCCAGCACCAAACTGATCAAATTCAAATACACCTACCGGGCCATTCCAAACGACAGTGCCTGCTTGCATAATAATATCAGCCAACTCCTGCGCACTCTTTGGCCCAATATCAAAAATCATTTCATCATCATTAACCGCATCCGCATCTTTCAGTACTGCAGGCTCATTGGCATCAAACTTTTTCCCAACCACAACATCTACAGCAATCGGAATTGAGGCATTGCGTTTCGCCATCTTATCCATCAACAATTTTGCCGTAGGTATCAAATCATCCTCACATAAGGATTTCCCCACATTATTCCCAGCAGCCTTCAGGAAGGTATTAGCAATACCGCCACCCACCACAAGTTGATCAACCTTTTCAGAAAGCGATTCGAGCACTGTGAGTTTGGTAGAAACTTTAGAACCGCCAACAATAGCAACCATCGGAAGTGCAGGACTCAGTAGCGCTTTAGTTAAGGCTTTCAGTTCCTCTGTAAGCAAAATACCTGCACAAGCTACTGGTGCATACTTAGCAATACCATGTGTTGATGCCTGAGCGCGGTGAGCTGTGCCGAATGCATCCATAACAAAGATATCGCATAATTTGGCATATTTCTGGGCCGTTTCTTCAGAGTTATTCTTCTCGCCCTTATTAATACGGCAATTTTCCAGTACGACTAATTCTCCTTCTGCAACTTCAAAACCACCTTCTACCCATTCTTTGATTAAGCGCACAGGTTTATTCAGACGAGCAGCAATATTGTCTGCAACAGGTTTAAGTGAATTTTCTTCGCTCCAAGAACCTTCCTCTGGGCGCCCTAAATGAGAAGTCACCATCACTTTAGCACCTTGTTTCAAGCAATGGTTAATAGTTGCCATTGAGGCTGTAATACGTGCATCTGAGGTGACTTCACCATCCTTTACAGGCACATTAAGATCAGCACGAATAAAAACGCGTTTACCCTTAAGATCGAGGTCGACTAGCTTGATAACAGACACGACATACTCCAAAAATTGTCTAAACAAATGTATAAAGGATAGCAATTGCTACCCTTTATGTCTCAATTAGTAGGCAGAAAATGAATTGAGAGACGACGCAGATAATTTATTAACAACCCTGCATCATCTGCCTACACTCCAACTCATCACCATAAAACTACTTGGCTACAACACGAACCATCTCCAACACTTTGCTGGAGTATCCCCATTCATTGTCATACCAGGCAACTACTTTGACGAAGCTACTATCCAAAGCCATACCCGCTTCAGCATCAAAAATTGAGGTACAGCTTTCACCACGAAAGTCTGTAGAAACAACTTTCTGGTCCGTATAACCCAGCACGCCTTTCATAGCACCCTCAGATGCAGTTTTCATTGCTTTACAAATCTCATCATAAGAGGCATCCTTATCCAACTCTACAGTCAAATCAACTACTGACACATCAGAAGTGGGAACGCGAAAAGCCATACCAGTAAGCTTTTTATTCAATTCTGGAATGACAACCCCCACTGCTTTCGCAGCACCTGTTGAAGATGGAATAATATTCTCCAGAATGCCACGACCGCCACGCCAATCTTTATTAGATGGGCCATCAACAGTTTTTTGTGTCGCAGTAGCCGCGTGTACTGTCGTCATCAATCCACGCTTAATACCCCATGTATCATTCAAAACCTTAGCAATAGGTGCCAAGCAATTAGTTGTACAAGACGCATTAGACACAATATCCTGATTATTATAAGATTTGTCATTCACCCCATATACAAACATGGGCGTATCATCCTTAGATGGTGCAGACATGATAACCTTCTTAGCGCCTGCTGCCAGATGCTTCTGACACGTTTCTTTGGTAAGAAAAAGACCCGTTGATTCAATCACAACATCAGCGCCCACTTCATTCCATTTTAACTCTGCAGGATCTTTTAAGGCTGTCAATCGAATTTTTTTTCCATTTACAACTAACGTATTACCTTCAACCGAAATATCCCCTTTGAAACGACCGTGCACTGAATCATGCTTTAACATATACGCCAGATAATCAGGTTCCAACAAATCATTGATCGCAACCACCTCGATATCCGGAAAATTTTCTACCGCTGAACGAAAGACCATCCGCCCAATACGGCCGAACCCATTAATTCCAACCTTAATTGTCATACTAAAAACTCCTTAAAAATATATTGTTTTTGTGAAGAAAACTTGCCTCTCCATGCTACTTTAATCAATTAGAGGATGTCCTTTACCGTCTTGACTACATTCTCAACAGTAAAACCAAAATGCTTAAATAACACATCAGCAGGTGCTGATTCACCGAAACTATCGATACCAACTACAGCACCTTCTAATCCCACATATTTCCGCCAAAAATCTGTTACACCCGCTTCTATAGCAACACGTTTCACATCCTTCAACAACACACTTTCTTTGTAAGAGTGATCCTGACGATCATACAAATTGGTACAAGGCATTGAAACCACACGCACATGAATACCTGTTTCAGCCAATGTTTTTTGTGCATCCATCGCTAACCCAACTTCTGAACCTGTAGCAATTAAGATGGCTTGCGGCTTACCGTCGCCTGCTTCTGATAAAACATAGCCACCTTTATCAATCTGCTTAATCGTAGCAGCATCTCGCTTTTGGAATGGCAAGTTTTGCCGACTAAATATCAACGTCGAAGGTCCATCCTTACGCTCAATGGAGCGTGCCCATGAAACAGTTGACTCGACTGTGTCGCATGGTCGCCAAACATCCATATTAGGGATTAAACGCAAGGTTGCAGTCTGTTCAACAGGCTGGTGTGTCGGCCCATCTTCACCCAATCCAATAGAATCATGCGTAAATACGAAGAGATTACGTATCTTCATTAATGCGGCCATACGCAGGGCATTACGCGAATATTCCGAGAACATCAGGAACGTAGCACCATAAGGAATCAGTCCACCATGCAAAGACAATCCATTCATCATAGCGCTCATACCAAATTCACGAACACCGTAATAAACATAATTACCACCCGTTTCCTTGTTAACATCTTTCGAACCAGACCATAGGGTAAGATTAGACCCAGCCAAATCAGCGGAACCCCCAATTAACTCAGGCAATACAGGCGCTAAACTTTCGATTGTATTCTGCGAAGCTTTACGACTTGCAATGGTTTCTTCCTTTGCATTAATCTGGTTAACTACACTTTCCACATGGCTTTGCCAATTAGCCGGTAGATCACCGGCCATACGACGTGTAAATTCAGCTGCTTCGGCAGAGTATTTCTTTGTGTATTCAGAAAAAAGTTGATTCCATTCATTTTCAAGTTTCTGACCCTTTGAACGGGCATCCCAAACATCATAAACTTCTTTGGGAATTTCAAATGGGGCATGATTCCAGCCAATATGGGGACGACAGGCAGCAATTTCTTCATCTCCTAATGCAGCGCCATGTACCGAGCCTGTATTAGCCTTATTAGGTGATCCCATGCCAATCACAGTCTTACAACAAATCATGGTCGGCTTACCGTCAACTTTTTTGGCTGCTTCAATTGCAGCTTCTATAGCTTCTGGATCGTGACCATTTACGTTTGGCACTACATGCCAACCATAAGCCTCGAATCGTTTAGGGGTGTCATCAGTAAACCATCCCTCTACATGACCATCAATAGAGATACCATTATCATCATAGAAACAGATTAATTTGCCTAAACCTAATGTACCTGCTAACGAGCAAGCTTCATGAGAAATACCTTCCATCAAACAACCGTCACCCAGAAAAACATATGTATTATGATCAACAATATCAAAACTAGGACGATTGAATTCTGCAGCCAACACTTTCTCTGCCAGCGCCATGCCCACTGCATTGGTAAGGCCCTGACCTAATGGGCCTGTAGTGGTTTCCACACCCGGCGTATAACCATACTCTGGATGACCCGGTGTTTTAGAATCAAATTGCCGGAAACGCTTAATCTCTTCCATCGGCAGATCATAACCAGTAAGGTGCAACAGCGCATAGATCAACATAGACCCATGCCCATTTGAAAGCACGAATCGATCTCGATCAGCCCATTCAGGATTGTTGGGATTATGGCGCATGTGATGAATCCACAATACTTCAGCAATTTCTGCCATGCCCATTGGCATACCTGGGTGACCAGAATTGGCTTTTTGTACGGCATCCATTGCTAACGCACGAATCGCACTGGTTAAGTCCTTAAATACCGGCGCGTTAAAATCCTTGAATGTACCCATTGACACTAACTCCCTTATATTCAAAACAGCCCATCTCCTGCATCTCGTGACACTACAGACCGGCAAAAAGGCGCTATTATCCCTTAAGATAAGATGTCCGACAACTCCAAGTCTTCGTTTTCACTTATAACCAATACTGGAGCCACCATTGATTTCCTTCTAAAATCAGTGACCGCGTAGTTTTATACCCAACAATTTTATTTTTCGATAAAGATGTGTGCGCTCCAGTCCTGCACGTTCAGCCACACGTGTCATATTACCACTTTCCTGCTCAATCATTCTCTCAAAATAGGTTTTCTCAAATATATCGCGTGCTTCACGAAGCGAAAGATTTAGCGGAATATCTGGCTCTACCGAGACAGATGTTGACTCAGGAAATACCATTGCCTGCTGTACTGCCTCGGCAGAAATCTCATCACCTGTGCAGGTTAATGCCAAAGAATGTACCACTCCAGTCAGTTGGGTAAAATTACCCGGCCAATCATAATTACGTAAGCAATTAAGTGCGGCCGTACTGAATTGCAATACTGATGACGCCTCCCCCGATTCGACAAAACGCGACAATATTTGATTGGCAAGTTCTGGGATATCCTCTCGATGCGCTCTCAATGCAGGAATACTAATACTAAGACCACTTAACGCCTCATACAACTTCGGATTATATGCGCCTTGTGCTGTTAGCTCAGCCAACGGCAAAGCAGTCGCACACACCAGCCGCACATTGTATTTTTCGAGTTTACTCAACAACAATAATAAGCCTTTCTGTCCTAATCTATTAATCTCGCCAACATCTTTAAGAAACAACAAACCATCCCGCGCCTGCTCCAACAGATCAAAGGGCGCTTCAGCTAACGCTGCCAATGTTTCTGGCTCTACCCACGGCGTGTTAGGCCGATGCATAAATCGCGCGCACAGCTCCACACCTACACCGGGCTCGCCCGTAAAAAGTAGTGGTGCCTTTAAATTGACAACCTGCTCCAGTCTTTTTTTCAGGTCTGCAAACAATGCCCCTCTACCTAGACTGGCAAGTGACAAAACAAAAGATTGTTTACTCTGATTACCTCGCAACGCTTTTCCAACTGTACTTAACAATTTTTGCAGTGGAATTGGTTTCTCCAGATAGCCAAATGCACCAATACGTGTCGCCTCTACAGCGGTATCTATCGTGCCATGCCCAGACATCATAATTACAGGCATGGTAAGCATGCCGCTACTCGCCCAATCCTTCAATAATGTAATACCATCCGTATCAGGCATCCAAATATCTAATAGCACCAGTTCAGGGCGTGTTTGACTACGCCAGACCCGTGCCTGCTCCGCATTCTCTGCTAGTGCTACGCGATAACCTTCATCACGCAGAATCTCGGATAACAACTCGCGGATACCTATTTCATCATCAACAACAAGTATTGTATTGTTAGTCATCATATTCCCAGCTGACAAGATGTTACGAACCTCATCACCTCTTCCCACCAAAAATTAAACAAAATAAATATACTCATGCCACTTTATTATCCATCACCACTGTTTTTTCTTCTGTCATTGGCAAGATAATGGAAATATAAGCGCCATGGGGTTTAATATTTTCGATTTGAATCGTACCGTCATGCTCTTCAATTATTTTTTTAACAATTGGTAGCCCAAGTCCAGTCCCTTTGGTTTTAGTTGTAACATAAGGCTCAAATGCACGCGCTTTAACCTCTTCAGAAAAACCACCCCCATTATCACGCATACTAATCTGCACACCCCCACGCACCCTTTCTGTACTTACCCTAATTACCGGCTTCGGTATATCAATCAGGGCATCTTGTGCATTTTGCAAAAGATTATGTAGTACCTGGCGCAACTGTACAGAATCCCCACTGACTTCAGGCAGATCAGAAGCCAGCGATTGTTCTATTTTTAAATGTGTATTGCTATCCGTCACCATGCTCGCTGTCTCATATAATGACAATACCTCCCGCACTAAGTGGTTGATATCTAACTGACGCAACTCCAGCTCTGGAACACGGGCGTATTTGCTAAATTCATTCACCATCCTTTTCAGAGCCTCTACCTGATTAACAATCGTCTCAGTAGAACGGCGTAAAATTCTCGCATCCTGCTCATCTAATTTTTCTGCCAACTTATGCTGCATCCGCTCAGCAGAAAGTTGAATAGGTGTCAGTGGGTTTTTAATTTCGTGCGCAAGGCGTCGCGCCACCTCATTCCATGCCACAGCACGCTGAACCTGCAACAAATTGGTAATATCATCAAATATTACAACACCCCCACCACCCGATATCTGTGGCAAACGTGTGCCACGTAATAGCAGCGCCTGATTATTTCCATCTTCAGAACGCGTCATCTGACGCTGCCACACACCCGCTTCCATTGAATTGAAACCAGTCCGAATTTCGGTCACCAACGTACACAATTGAGGTTCATTTTCAACGCAACCTTCAATTATCGAACCATCTAAACTAATTAACGGAGCTTGTAAGATTTGTTCTGCGCTCCGATTTGCCTTACGTAAAGACAATTGTTCATCAAATACCAATACACCTGAAGAAAGATTTGCCAATATACTTTCCAGGTGAGCACGCGCACTTTCCACCTGTTGCTGGTTATGCTGTGCCGTTGCACGCGCCTCTTCCAGTTGTTGTGTCATTAGATTAAAAGACTCTGTCAGCACACCCAACTCATCACGGCTCTGCACCAGATGTCGCCGACTGAAATCCCCCTGCGCCACCGCACGCGTACCCTCAGCTAACATACCCAACGGTGCGCTCAATTTTTCACTGATAAGCGATGCCGCCACCAGCGCAGAAAAAAGTGCCAGCAACAGCGCCAGAGTCAATGTCACACTATATAGCCGCGTTAATCCTTGACGTGATAAGGATAGCTCTTGATAATCTCGATACCCGGCTTGCACTCTTTCTGCATCTTTTGCCAATTGTTGCGGCACAGCTTGTAACAATTGGAGTACACGAATGTCTTCTTTTAAACTTAAGACGTTAACAGGCGTCACCACCCTCAAATACAAACCTTTTTTCCCAGTGATCGACTCAATTGCACTATAGGTCTTTTGTATCCTGATACGTCGCATTACCGCTGCACTGGGCATTTCTGGAAACAACGCCGTATTATTTACACTAGAAAAAGCAATGACCTTGCCATCCTGATTGAACAGCGTCGCTTCCTGTATCTGTGATTGCGCCAATATTTTGTTCAGTGCAGCCAGGGGTAAAATTGTCGGCTCAGATAAAGTCAATGCTGCGGTTTGCGCTTTTTTTTGTAATTCTTCCAGTAAATTATCGAGTATGGTATGCCCCAGATTCAAACCACCTTCAAGTGCTCGATCGACCTTAACATCGAACCAGGACTCGATACTTTTCTCCAGGAACTGAACGGACACCGCATATACCAACACACCAGGAAGTATCGCCATCAATGAAAAAATTAACAACAAACGTAGCGCTAACCTGGAACCAAATACGCCGGACTTAAGTCTTCGTCTGAGCCGCCATAGCAAATATCCCACCACCACCATGAGAATCAGCACGAAGATAATATTCAGTCCGATCAGTAATCGATATCGACGTTCAAGAAACTCGGTATTGGCACCCGCAGTGGCCAGCAAAAAAAGCATTACTGCACCCAGTCCTGCGCCTATAATCAGCACGTACCTCACAGGTCACCCCTAATATGCAGCGGCTGTTTTAACAAAGGCAATTTCATGCGCCATTCTAAATTATCAGAGCTGAGGCTCCATTCCTGGGAACCCAGCGTTTCAACTTGAAATGGCTTAGGCAAACGCGTTAAATCAAGCCAGACTCGCAACGTTGCAATATAATCAACATCCTGCTCCAGGACAGACTTAATCACAACAGGACGATCAAAGTGACCCAGCGCCCGTAACGCTTCCTTCAGCGTGTAAAAACTTTGAGAAAACGATTCATGACTCAAACGATATTGACGTGTAAGCGCATAATATCTTAAGCCAACTCTCAATTTACTCCTGGCAACTTCTTTATCAACCCAATACCAACGTGAGTCTACTAAAAGAAATTTGGTGACAAAATAGAGAACAATTCCCTTCTCAAGGGCCTCTTCCAAAGTTGGATTAAGCACGATCTCAGAATCAACACTCAGTTGATAACCGTCCTCTACCGCAGCCAGCTTGGCAGACTTAATCTGAATACTACCCTCAGCATAAGCCGCAGCAATCGGAAAGAAAATTGCTGGCAGCACTATAATTAAAATTACACGCGATAACTTTTCTAACCACATGACTAAATTAGGTCTTTTGCAACAAGGAATAAAAGAAACCGTCATGGCGAATGTCCGGCAACAATTGCCCATCAATCATTGCTTCTCCAGAAAGCGGCAATAGCCGAGCATCTGGATGCTGACGCATAAATTGCTCTATCTGCAGTCTATTTTCTTCAATAAATACTGAACAGGTAACGTATAGCAACTTACCACCTCTAACTAGAATCTGCCACAAAGCGTTGAGAATTTCCTGTTGGCTTGCAGTAAATTGAAGCAAGTCACTTTCGCGTCGCAACCATTTTATATCAGGATGGCGACACACTACACCCGATGCCGAGCACGGCACATCGGCTAAAATACGGTCAAACGGCACACCATTCCACCATTGATCTGGATGCGCCGCGTCACCACAAACCAAACAATCCGCCATAAACTCTAATCGCTCAAGATTTTGTTCCACCCGTGCAAGCCTAACCGCATCATTATCCAACACAGTCAAGGCGATTTTAGCCAATTCCAACAAATGGGTACTTTTACCACCAGGCGCGGCACACGCATCCAAAACACGCATCCCATCCTGCACGTCTAAAAATGGCGCTGCCAATTGTGCACCAGCATCCTGTATCGACACGAAACCCTCAGCAAACCCAGGTAGCTTTTCCACTACAACAGGTTGTTTCAGTTGAAGCGCACCATGCCATAACAGTTGCGCACTCATCCCCCTTTCATCCAGTAACTTTTGATAAGCCGCCACACTAATCTTACGTTGATTAACCCGTAAGGTCATCGGCGGTCGCTTATTGTCCGCTTCAAGTACATGCTGAAAATTTTGAGGAAATTGTATACGCAGTTTATCAATCCACCATTGTGGATGAGCGTAACGCCCTACATCACTCTCAGCCACTTTCTCCAACAAGATTTCGCGTCGCCGAATATAATTACGTAACACCGCATTGACTAACCCCTGCATTTCCTTTCCATTACCCAAAGTAGCAGCAGTTGACACAGCATGATCCACAACGGCATAAGATGACGCCTTACTATATTGCAACTGATACAAACTTACCAACAATAAATTATACAGGCGCCTGTCACGTAAAGATTTCTTTAATAATAGCCCAAGTAATGCATCGAGCTGTCCGTAAAAACGTAACACACCATAACTTAAATCCTGAACGGCACCTCTCTGTTGGCTTAAAAGTACGGGATGAGTACGCCAAGTTTCCTGCAACACCACTGTTAAACTCGCCCCGGCCAATACCTTGCCTACAACAGATGCAGCAATACGCTGCGTCTTAATCATACTTGGAACCAGAAGCATTCATATTTTCGAAACAATCACCAGGCTGCAATGCATGCCCTAACAAGAATTCTGCTGCACTCAATTTTTTCCCGCCTGGTTTCTGAACCGCTTCTAGCATGAGGTTATCTTTACCACACGCCACAGTAATACCATGGCGTTCTGTTGCAACAATTGTTCCGGGTTCAGCAGAATCACCCGCGATTATTTGTGCACGCCAAATCTTAAGCATACCACCATGGATATAACTATATGCGCCAGGGTTCGGATTAAAAGCCCGCACAATACGGTCGATCTGCTCCGCGGTCAACTGCCAATCAATCGCTGCCTCAATTTTTTTTATTTTGGGCGCATAACAAGCCAATGCTTCATCCTGGCAACTTGGTACAATTTTTTCCTGCTGCAATAGCGCCAATCCTTCCACCACGCTTTGTGCACCCAACACACACAACTTATCGTGTAAAGTTTGTGCTGTATCATCTCGTGCAATAGCAATACTTTGTTTTAACAACATAACACCCGTATCAAGACCGACATCGATTTGCATGAGCGTAATACCCGTTTCCCGGTCTCCCGCCAATATAGCCCTTTGAATGGGCGCAGCGCCACGCCATCGCGGCAATAAAGAGGCATGGATATTTAGACAACCATAGCGCGGAATATCCAACACCCCCTTAGGTAAAATTAATCCATATGCCGCAACAATCATGACATCTGCCTTAAGTGCCTGCAATTGTGTAAGCAATGCGGGAGATTTGAGTGTGTCGGGCTGCAACAGCGTCAGTTCATGTTGCTGCGCCAACAATTTAACTGCACTGGAAACTGTTTTCATTCCTCGCCCTGCTGGCCGGTCTGGCTGGGTCAGCACCAATACTATTTCATGATGCGTACCCATCAAAACCTTCAGTGCAGTCGCAGCAAATGTCGGGGTACCTGCAAAAATTATTTTCATTTTAATTTTATAATATATGCGCTTAACGTATGCGACTTGCCATCAAACCTAAGAGAAGCGAGAATAGTGAGGAAGTGAGGACACTTTGTTCTCATTTTTGAGGCGCATGGAATAGCCTATCATATCAGATTGAGATCCCGCAGGACCCATGCACTACATTGTATTACGTTGTCTTTTTCTTAATTTTGCCAGTGCACGCGTTTGCTTCAATTGCGACCAATACTCAACAAACACTTTTCCAACTAAATGATCCATTTCATGCTGGATACACACTGCAAGTAAGCCACTGGCATCCAGAACAAAAGGTTTTCCCTCAGCATCCAACGCCTTAACTGTAACAGACTCAGCACGCCGCACCTTTCCATAAACACTGGGAACGGACAAGCAGCCCTCCTCATAGTCAGATTCCCCACTACTGACAGTAATTTCAGGATTAATTAATACGAGCAATTGATCGTGTTTTTCAGATATATCAATTACAATAATACGTTCATGCACATCAACCTGAGTTGCCGCCAAACCTATCCCTGGTGCCATATACATGGTCTCTGCCATGTTTTGTATTAACAACCGGGTTTTGTCAGTGACCTCCGATACCGTCGCCGCTACGATATGCAATCGCTCATCTGGATATTGTAATATTTTTAGAATAGCCATGAAAAACTTGTGTAATTTAACAAACTGAATATAGAATTAAGGCCGTATCATGTGTCCCACATACTATGCGCAATAAACCTTATTTCTGCTACTGGGACCATCTATGTGTAAGTCTATTATATCTACGATTCTGTTCCTAGGCCTGCTTTCTGTTTTACCTGTCAATGCGGACAGCATTGCACTACGGAACGACACACCTGACCGCCATATTGTTGTGCCGGGAGATACGCTGTGGAGCATTTCCTCACGATTCCTAAGAGATCCCTGGCTTTGGCCAAAAGTTTGGGGACTGAATCGAGAACAATTAAAAAATCCACACAAAATCTATCCGGGTGATATTGTTATACTCGAGGAAACACCGCACGGAGTTAGATTACAGCTAGCTACGGAAAAAGGAACCATAAAGTTATCACCCAGAATACGGACAAAAAAATCTAGCGTCACAGCTATTCCCAGTATACCAGCGGCAGCAATTGAACCATTTTTGAGCCAACCACTTGTCATCGATAAAGATGGCATGGAAAATACCCCTTTTATACTAGGATCGAGTGATAACCGCGTCATACTCAGCCCAGGCACCACAGTCTATGCAGATGGCTTGTCAGAAAGTGAAGGCGTAGCATGGCAAATATTCCGCCCCGGCAAAGCTTTAAAAGACCCTGACAATGACGACCAAATACTGGGTTATGAAGCAACATACCTAGGGAACACTAAAGTAGAAGTTTTTGCTGACATCAGTACGATGACCATCACCCGCTCTGTTCAGGAAATTCTAAAAGGTGATCGATTAGTGCCGTCTCCTGGTATCATATTCAATAATTATGCACCACATGCGCCAGACCTATCGATCAGTGGACGTATCATTTCTGTCTATGGCGGCGTTACTGAATTTGGGAAAGGTGCTATTGTTACCCTTAACAAGGGAGCAAAGGATGGCTTGGAAATGGGTAATGTCCTCGCTGTCTACCGAAAAAGCCACGTAAAATCACCAGAAGGAGAAATTGTACAGCTGCCAGACGAGCGCACTGGACTGGTTTTTGTATTTCGAGTTTTTGATCAAGTTGCCTATGCACTCGTTATGCGAAGCACGCAATCAATTAAAATCTTTGATGCCGTCAAAACTCCCTAATAATAACTATGTAGCGACCTTTCATGAAGCACGCGCCAGATATTGAACCCTGGCTCAATCTTTGCCTGATTGACGGTCTCGGTGATGAGTCAATTCGTCGGCTACTGGTTGCTTTTGGTAGCCCCAATAAAATTCTTTCTGCAAACATCCACGCACTTGAACGCGTTGTAAAAACAAGCTTCGCCAAAAAAATTATACACGGGGGCAACCCAACAAAAATTGCTACCGCCTTCAAATGGCTGGAGGATCCCAGCAACTCAATTATTACGCTGGCTGACTCTGACTACCCCAGTCAATTATTAAATATTACTGATCCACCACCGCTTCTTTATTTTAAAGGCCTAAGAAAACTCCTTAATGCACCTGCATTGGCTGTTGTAGGCAGCCGTAATGCAACACCCCAAGGCATTGCCAATGCTGAAGCTTTTGCTGAGGCAGCAAGTAATGCAGGACTTTGTATTATTAGCGGCATGGCATTAGGCATTGATACTGCTGCGCACCTTGGTGGCTTACAGGGTAACGCAGCCAGCATTGCAATAGTCGGCACAGGGCTTGATATTGTCTATCCAGCAAAAAATCATAAGCTTGCGCACAGACTGGCAAAAGATGGCGCAATTATCTCTGAATTTCCGCTTGGAACACCTGCCATAGGGAGAAACTTTCCCCGCCGGAATCGTATCATCAGTGGCATGAGTCAAGGCTGCTTAGTAGTAGAAGCAGCTCTGCGCAGCGGTTCGCTGATTACTGCCCGTCAAGCACTAGAACAAGGACGCGATGTGCTGGCCATCCCTGGCTCAATTCATTCACCCTTATCAAAAGGCTGCCATGCATTGATTAAACAGGGCGCCAAGCTGGTGGAAAATACGCAAGACATCCTTGATGAACTTAACTATCAATCACCATCAAATAGTATTAGCCTGACTGCAGAAATCAACACCCATTGTTCACCAGAAAACCCTGTGTTACTCAAACATCTGGGACATGATATTGTTGATATTGACACATTATGCGCACGCAGTGGCTTGACGGCAGAAGCAGTATCCGCCATGCTATTAACGCTTGAACTTGACGGCCTAATTGCCAGCCTGCCAGGGGGATGCTATCAACGAATACAGTAACGTTTGTTAGCTGACATGTTATATAACCGACTGATTTAAGGAGATTACTTGAAATAATTCAAGGCAACTATGTTTGATATTCTCGTTTATTTATTTGAAAATTATTTTGATTCTGGAAGCTACCCGGACTCCGCCACGCTTACACGCAAATTAACCATGGCCGGGTTTGCCAATGACGATATTAATCAAACACTTGATTGGCTATCAGAACTGGCACAAGATGATACGGGCGACTATCCACCCACACTTGCTCAGAACGATTCTTTTCGCTGCTACACATCTTCCGAAATGGAAAAAATTGACACAGAAGGACGGGGATTTATTACCTTTTTGGAGCAAGCCGATATAATTAACCCCTTGCAACGTGAATTATTGATAGACCGAGTTCTTGCCATGAAAGAAAACACCTCAAGCTTAGAAAAAATAAAACTGATTGTTTTAACCGAACTCTGGATACAAAACCAGCTCACTGATCATGCTATGCTGGAGAAATTACTGATAGTCAGCGACTCACATTATCGGCATTAAGAATCCATGCAACTCTTGTTTTTCACTGACAAAATAGATAGTCATATGGAATAATGTATCCACTACTCAAATATAATCTGTTGCCATGCATTATGATTACCCCAATCAGCGAAAAGTATTTTATTCTACCAACCACCGATGATTCACAAATACTCACAGGACAATAATGAGTAAGTCACTGATTATAGCAGAGAAACCTTCTGTTGCAACAGATATTACGCGCGTACTGGGTAACTTTATTAAGCATACGGACTACTTTGAAAGCGATCAATACATCGTTTCATCAGCAATTGGCCACTTACTGGAACTTGTTATTCCCAAAGAACATGAAGTGAAACGTGGCAAATGGAGTTTCGCCAATTTGCCAGTCATTCCACCTCACTTTGATCTAAATCCTATTGAAAAAACAGCATCGCGTCTGAAGCTTCTAACCAAGCTTATTAAACGAAAAGATGTGGACACACTAATCAACGCATGTGATGCAGGGCGTGAAGGCGAATTGATTTTTTATTATATTGCACGCCATGTTGGCACAAAAAAACCCATTAAACGACTCTGGTTACAATCCATGACACCTGATTCAATTCGGCAAGGTTTTACAAAACTACTGGACAATGCTGAAGTAGAATCACTGGCTGAGGCGGCAGTAAGCCGTTCAGAATCTGACTGGCTGGTTGGAATTAATGGTACGCGCGCCATGACTGCATTTAATTCTCAGGAAGGCGGATTTCATAAAACGACTGTTGGGCGCGTACAAACACCAACACTAGCAATTCTTGTTGAGCGTGAAGAAAAAATTAAAAAATTCGTACCCCATAGTTACTGGGAAATTCACGGCACTTTTGCGACTGAAAATGGAAACTACCATGGCAAGTGGTTTGACGAAAAATTCTCTAAGGATAAAGCAAACAACGAATTAAAAGCTGAGCGCTTATGGGAACAAAATGAAGCTGAAACGATTCGCAACAAATGCCAAGGAAAACCTGCTAGCGTTAGCGAGGAAAGCAAACCAGCTAAAGAAACCTGCCCATTGTTGTATGATCTCACCAGTCTGCAACGCGATGCCAACAGTCGTTTTGGATTTTCTGCAAAAGTGACACTCAGTCTAGCCCAGGCTTTATACGAGCGGCATAAAATGCTCACTTATCCACGTACCGATTCACGTGCATTGCCAGAAGACTATATCGCCACAGTTAAAGACACGCTGCATACTCTCGGGAAAACAAACTACGGGGAATTTGCAGGACAAATCCTTCAATCAGACTGGGTTAAGCCTAATAAGCGCATTTTCAATAATACAAAGATTTCTGACCATTTTGCCATTATTCCTACGTCCATTGAGCCCAAGAAATTAAACGAAGCTGAGGAAAAACTTTACGATCTGGTCACGAAACGTTTTCTGGCAATTTTTTACCCCGCTGCCGAGTTTCTAGTTACCACCCGAATTACCCGCGTTGAGAATGAACCCTTCAAGACTGAAGGCAAAGTAATGGTCAATCCTGGATGGCAAACCGTTTACGGCAAAAATATTAAAAGTAACGATACTAAAGAAGACACAACACTTATAGCCATTACATCAGAAACCTCTGTTACAACAGAAGAAATAGAAGTCATCAGCAACCAAACGCGACCACCTGCCAGGTTTAATGAAGCCACATTATTATCCGCTATGGAAAGTGCAGGAAAATTGGTTGAAGATGAGGAACTACGCGAAGCCATGAGTACAAAAGGACTGGGCACCCCAGCCACTCGTGCTGCGATTATTGAAGGCTTGGTATTCGAAAATTATCTCCTGCGAATGGGGCGGGAGCTTCATCCCACTGCCAAGGCATTTTCTCTCATCACCTTATTACGTGGCCTAAAAGTACCTGAACTTATTTCACCTGAACTAACGGGTGACTGGGAATTTCAACTACGTCAGATTGAACAAGGCAAACTAAAACGTAGTGTATTTATGGACAAGATAGCCGAAATGACACGCCATATTGTTGAACAGGCAAAAAGTCATCGAGGCGAAACCATCAGTGGTGACTTTTCCACACTTAAATCACCCTGTCCAAAATGTGGTGGCGTCATTCATGAGACTTACAAAAAATTTCAATGTCAAAAGTGTGAATTCGCACTTTGGAAAATTTTGGCTGGGCGTCAATTTGAAGTCGATGAAATGGAAACATTAATCACCGAACGTGAAGTAGGTCCATTACAAGGTTTTCGTAGCAAAATGGGCCGTTTATTTAATGCCAACATCAAACTCACTGATGCGTTTGAAATGAAATTTGACTTTGGTAATGATGATGAAAATAATGAAGAAGTCGATTTTACAGACCAAGTTGCATTAGGAAAATGTCCCCAATGCAACCATGCAGTTTATGAACATGGTATGCGCTATATCTGTGAAAAAACTGTCGGTGCTACGCGTTCGTGTAGTTTTAAAACAGGAAAAATTATCCTTAATCGCCCTATTGAACGCGAACAAGTTATTAAGTTATTAGAAACGGGTAAAACTGACTTACTCACAAAATTTATTTCCAAAAAAGGACGACCCTTCTCTGCATATCTGGTAACCAACGCAGATGGGAAAATTGGATTTGAATTTGAACCGAGAAAAGCCAAGAAAAAAACTGAAACTAAAACTAAAACAAAGCAACCAAAAGCCAAATCACCAGGAAACACAAAAACAACTTCAGAAACGACCTAAGGTTCATAGTTAAAATCAAATAAAGCAATACAACACACGACCCAAAAATCGTGAAGATATTCGGGCCTTGCTCATTGACGTGCTGTTGTATAGCCCGAATACCGGCATAACTTGATGATATCAAGAATAAAAATTTATGACATACTTAACGATTCCCCCTACCGCCATAATAATCATGATTAACCCACCGATTAAAGCCGTTCCTTCTAAGATTATGGAAAAAAAAGCATTACCTGTTGTTTCAAATGCTTCATCCCCCAATTCGTTTTGTCGTTTTTCTTTACGATTCCTCACCCATAACTGCAACCAAATAGCCACAGGTATAGAAAGTAGAAAAAACATTAAAGCAATTTCTGCATCTTCCATCAATCAACCTCACTCTTGTAATTAGAACAGTATCATCTGCACTGTATATTGTTACGCAGCAACAGGATCATAGTAATCTTTAAAACATCTCAAAATTTAAGCCTCAAGCCGAGGTATCTGCTTAAAATTTACGGTAATAGATTACCTTAAACAAAAAGCCTTGATAAATATTTTTTCCAAATTCGTTTCCACATAAAAATCCCTGCAATCAAATATTCAATTAAAATTAATAGCCTACCACTACTACCAGACATGATATGCACGTTATGGAAAATCTTTAGATATGAATTCTGAAATTCACAAAATCATCTTACCCCTGTTTTATATGAGATATCATCATAAGCTTTACACGTCAGATACACAATGAAATGGCTTGATCTTCCTGCAGTTAAAACTGCTCAAGGAATAGTACAACTACCTGGGTCTAAAAGCATATCTAACCGGATTCTGTTACTGGCAGCATTATCAGAAGGCAACACACAAATCCGTGACTTACTGGCTTCTGACGATACCGCACATATGCTGGCTGCTCTCAGAGTATTGGGTATAGCAATTACTCAAACCAGTGAAAATGATTACCGTGTAGAAGGTGGAAATGGGCAATTCCCAACACATAAAGCAGATTTGTACCTGGGTAATGCAGGCACCGCTTTTCGTCCGTTGGTTGCTGTACTCGCCTTAATGAAAGGACATTATCGACTAGCAGGTGTAGCACGCATGCATGAACGGCCCATTGCTCATCTCGTTGATGCACTCAGACAACTAGGCGCAGATATCACATATCTGGGCAACGAAGGCTTTCCACCTTTGGAAATAAAACCCACAAAAAAACACACCGACAATATCAATACGATAACAGTGAAAGGAGATGTTTCCAGTCAATTTCTCACTGGATTACTCATGGCTCTACCACTAACGGGCAAGAAATCAATCATAAATGTATTCGGCACATTGATTTCACAGCCTTATATTGCGCTTACTCTGGCACAAATGGAGCGTTTTGGCGTACAAGCTGAATGTCATGAGTGGCGACAATTTATTCTGCCCGCTAAACAATACTATCGTAGCCCCAGCCAAGTAGTGGTAGAAGGTGACGCATCCTCAGCCTCCTATTTTCTTGCCGCAGGTGCCATTGGAGGCGGCCCAGTACGTGTCCAGGGTGTTGGTCGCGATAGCCTACAAGGAGACATCCGTTTTGCCGAGGCACTGGAAAAGATGGGCGCACACATTTCGCTGGGAGACAATTGGATTGAAGCACACACATTACACCCAACCAATCCGCACGACAAAACCTTAAAGGCGATTGATCTCGATTGCAATCATATCCCTGATGCAGCCATGACACTCGCCATAATTGCATTATTTGCCAAGGGGGTCACCACACTCAGAAATATCGCCAGTTGGCGATTAAAAGAAACCGATCGGCTTACAGCCATGTCAAAAGAATTACGCAAACTGGGTGCCCACGTAGATGAAGGCGCCGATTTCTTGCGCATTACCCCGCCTGTTACGGGTCTTACCCGTAATGCAGCCATTGACACCTATGACGATCATCGTATGGCCATGTGCTTCTCATTGGCCTCTTTGGGCGCGCCTGTTCGCATTAACGACCCTGACTGCGTATCCAAAACGTTTCCTGATTATTTTGAAAAATTTACACACATAGTTAGCCCTTAATTTAAAATGAATTTTTATATACAACTATTATTAAATCGTGAGGCAATGTATGGAAACCAATGACATTCCAGTCATTGCCATTGATGGTCCTTCAGCTTCTGGGAAGGGTACCATTGCTCAATTGGTCGCAAAGAAATTGGGCTTTCATTATCTTGATAGTGGCGCGCTGTATCGCTTGGTAGCATTGAAAGCCATGCAATGTGACGCAGATTTTAGCGACATAAAATTCCTGGCTAATATTGCCCGACAACTTGATGTTGTTTTTGCAGATGAAAAAATTCGATTGGAAAACAAAGATGTTTCTGATTCTATCCGTATGGAACAATGTGGCATCAAAGCATCTCAACTTGCGTCTTATCCGCAAGTTAGAGAAGCATTAATAGCCCGGCAGCATGCATTCCGCCAGCCGCCTGGTTTAGTAACGGATGGACGCGATATGGGATCGGTGATATTCCCGGATGCTGTCCTCAAAATATTTCTTACAGCCAGTGCCGAAGTTCGTGCAAAACGGCGTTATAAGCAGTTGATGGAGAAAGGAATAAATGCTAATATGCACGTCTTATTGCAAGACATCCAGGATCGTGATGCACGCGACAGTGGTCGTAGCATAGCGCCCTTGCAACAAGGTGCAGATGCAAGGTTATTAGACACAAGCTCGCTTTCAATTATTCGTACCTCGGCTGAAGTACTCGCTTGGTATAATGAACGCTGCATAAACAAATAGTGTTTAGAATCGAAACACACTGTATTTCTTTGCTACCGCTAAGAAACCAGTAGATTTCTGTTCAAACAATTTATTAACTAACCCATCCCTCTAAACAATTTAGCGGGATTGATCAACCAGGTAATTTTTATAATGACTACTGCTACTGCTTCCTCTGCAACCGACCCTTCAGAAAATTTTGCGCAAATGTTTGAGGAAAGCCTCTCACACCAAGAAATGCGCATTGGTGAAGTGATCACTGCTGAGATTGTCCGCGTTGACTACAACATTGTCGTTGTCAATGCTGGACTGAAATCTGAAAGTTTTATTCCTGTCGAAGAATTCAAGAATGACAAAGGCGAAATAGAAGCCAAACCTGGTGATTTTGTCGGTGTTGCAATCGAGGCGCTAGAAGACGGTTATGGTGAAACCCGTTTATCACGTGACAAAGCGAAACGACTCACAGCATGGCATGATTTAGAAAAAGCCATGGAGAGTGGTGAGGTCGTAAGTGGCATGGTAAATGGCAAAGTCAAAGGCGGCCTCACTGCGATGATTAACGGCATCCGTGCTTTTCTACCTGGCTCACTGGTTGATATTCGTCCAGTTAAAGACACCACGCCTTATGAAAATAAGGAGATGGAATTCAAGGTCATCAAACTTGATCGTAAACGCAACAATGTGGTTGTTTCGCGCCGCGCAGTACTGGAAGAAACTCAGGGCGCAGATCGCGAATCATTATTAGCAAGTTTACAAGAAGGTGCCGTTGTCCAAGGAATTGTCAAAAATATTACTGATTACGGCGCATTTGTTGACTTGGGTGGCATAGACGGCCTGTTGCATATTACTGACCTGGCATGGCGACGTGTCAAGCATCCATCTGAAGTGGTCAATATTGGTGATGAAGTGTCCGCAAAAATACTTAAATTTGACCAAGAAAAAAATCGTGTCTCGTTAGGTATGAAACAACTCAGTGAAGATCCATGGGTAGGTCTGTCACGACGTTATCCACAGCGTACGCATCTATTTGGAAAGGTTACCAATTTAACTGATTACGGCGCATTTATAGAGATTGAACAGGGTATTGAAGGCCTGGTTCATGTATCTGAGATGGATTGGACCAACAAGAATGTCTATCCATCTAAAATTGTACAACTGGGTGATGAAGTAGAAGTGATGATTCTTGAAATTGATGAAGAACGCCGCCGCATTTCACTCGGCATGAAACAATGCATCCCAAATCCTTGGGATGAGTTCTCCATGAATCATGAGAAAAATGATAAGGTTAGTGGGCAAATCAAGTCCATTACCGATTTTGGTGTTTTCATTGGACTACCTGGCAATATTGATGGGCTCGTGCATCTATCTGATTTATCCTGGAGTCAAGCTGGTGAAGAAGCGGTTTGCAACTACAAGAAGGGTGATGAAGTTGAGGCACTGATACTTTCTATTGATGTAGAGCGTGAACGTATTTCATTGGGTATCAAACAACTTGAAGGCGATCCTTTTAATAGTTTTGTTGCAGAGCATGACAAAAACAGCATCATAGAAGGAACGGTCAAATCAATTGATGCTAAAGGAGCCGTCATCGCATTAACGGATGAAATTGAAGCTTATTTACGTGCGTCGGAAGTTTCGCGGGACAGGGTTGAAGACATTCGGACTCATATGAAAGAAGGTGACAAGATTGAAACAATGATCATCAACATTGATCGCAAGAACCGTACCATCAATCTTTCAATCAAAGCCAAAGATAAGTCCGAAGAAACAACTGCCATGCAAAAAATCAAGGCACCTGCTAATGCAGGAACAACGAGTTTGGGTGCATTACTCAAAGCTAAGATGGACAGTAAAAATACTGAGCAATAAGGAACATTCATGACAAAATCTGAACTAATTGCCAGACTGGCAGAGCGCTTTCCACAACTTGTCACTAAAGATGCGGAACTATCTGTCAAAATGATCATTGATGCGATGACTAAAAGCTTGTCAGATGGACAGCGCATTGAAATTCGTGGGTTTGGAAGCTTTGACTTAAACTATCGCCCGCCACGTATCGGCCGCAACCCAAAATCTGGTGAAAAAGTAAAGGTACCTGAGAAATATGTACCCCACTTTAAAGCTGGCAAGGAAATGCGCGAACGCGTCGATTATAAAAAAACCAAATAAAGTTAAGCATATAGTGACATGTATATGGCAGTGATGTGATTCACTTACTTTCCTGCCATACACATGTACTTAACTTTATTAGCAATTATCCTCCAGTTAAATCAAGTCTGATATAAAACTGATACTCAGGCAAAGCAATAACTATGTCCCTACTCACATGGCTTCTACGTATAGTTATTTTTTTTCTATTAGTCAGCTTTTCTGCTAAAAATTCTGATTCAGTAACAATCTATTATTATCTTGACCAAGTATACGAACTCCCAATCAGTGCTGTTTGTTTAATTTTTCTTGCGCTGGGCGCAGTCATTGGTTACTTATCCTGTGTTTGCAACCGAAAACAATCGAAGTAAGTGCATCGTATGAATGATCCGCGTATTATTGTTGCACTCGACTTTGACTGTGCAGAGAATGCACTCGCACTCACAGCAAAGCTAGACCCACAATTGTGCCGACTAAAGGTAGGTAAAGAACTGTTTACTATTGCAGGTCCACAGTTGGTAGAGACCTTGATGCGGAAAGGATTTGATATTTTCCTCGATTTGAAATTTCATGATATCCCGAATACAGTCGCGGGTGCCTGCAAATCCGCTGCCAGCCTGGGCGTATGGATGGTGAATGTACATGCATTGGGTGGAAAAAAAATGTTACTTGCCGCGCGTGAAGCCATACCCATGAAATCAACCAAACTCATTGCAGTTACCCTACTCACCAGCATGGGAAAAAATGACCTGACTGATATTGGTATTCATGATGAACCCTGGCAGGTTGTGCAACGTCTAGCACTATTAGCCAAATATTGTAAGCTGGATGGTATTGTCTGCTCAGCATTGGAAACCCAACGACTGAGACAACTGATTGGCGATCCCTTTTATCTGGTTACACCTGGAATACGGCCTGCCGACAGTAATTTAGATGATCAACAACGTGTTACGTCACCCGATAAGGCCATTAGAAATGGCGCAGACTATCTCGTCATTGGTAGACCCATTACACAAGCATCAGACCCACTTAAAAAATTAGAGCAGTTGAATAAAGAAATAATACCCTTTTGTAATTATCACTCAATATCTTTCTCCTAGCCTGAATATTGCACCAGTACACTAGATTTTAGTCTGCAACCCTTATGTCTATTGTATAAAACACAGACGTGCCAACGAAACTTCTTGCTTCAATAGTGCACACGTCACACAGACAACAGCATCTTTGCAAATAAAGGGACTTTTTATAAATAAGAAAGAGAAAGGATCTACATAGATAGTAGTTGGTAATGCGACACATTATCTAGCTCGACTCTGTGTCTTCAACCCCCTCGGAAGTGAAGAAAGCTACAATCTCAAATGAGGTGTCATCGCATAGTAGCGCACTCCATCTGTAACTTGCTTTTATATGCAATCCATCCACATTTGTTAAGCTCCAAAGTGTATTTGTTTGAATATTATTCCAGGCTACACAAAAATCGCTGGCTTCTGATTACTTCTTAAAACCGAATTAATAGGCCATTCGACCGATTTGCAATAAAATTCAACCCTAACCAATTTCTCAGCTTAGCCGAAAATTACGCTGATATCCCTAAATTCAACATTAATGCATTAATTACCGCCTACTGGATACTTAAACACTTCCACACGTTTAACTCTCTCACTAATTTCATCATCCCGTGCGTTTGTAACTTTTGTTCCCATTCACTCTGAATTTGTCATAAGAAAACCCTTAGCCTACTGTTGCCAAACCAAGGGTTTCTGTTTATTCAATTTATCGTGATGACGCTTTGCTTAACCGCGAGCTAATACCATATAAAATAAAAAACCCCCAGCCTATTTAATAGACCGAGGGGTTTTTATTCAGTTACGGCACGATGCTTTATTTACGCACCGTAATGAATTAGCAGTTACTAAGCAAGTGTTAGTGTATCTGCTGCTTCTGTGAATGTCGCTGTAGAAAGATCCAACGTTCCAGTCAGCTTAACTGCTTGATCAGTTGCCAGGAATGTAGCGCCCGCAGTGTTATCTTCAACTGCATAGGTGTCAGTGCCAAATTGGAACCATTTCACTAAAGAGTTAGTACTACCATCTCCTGCAGCTGCCAGATCCAATGCTGCCGCAAGATTCGCTGCGCCAGATACATCTACTTTAGCTGTGGTAAAGACACCGGTACCATTGAAGGTTGCAAATTTAATGATATCCCCTGAAGAAAAATCAGTAATTCTAGGCAGCAAAGCAGTTGCTGAAGTACCACCAAGCGCAACGCTAATATCAAATGTATCCGCACCCGCATTACCCGTCATGGTTGCACCGTTAACACTTGATGTCAGGTTATCTGCAGCACTACCACCTTTGATAATGTCACCCAAACCACTCCCTGCAGCAAATGCTGTTGCATTACCAACTATAGTTAATGCACCGGTCATGGCAGAACCATCAAATTGTGATCCCGTTGCGGTTGCAGCTGTTGCATTGGTAATCGTCAACCCTGCAGAACCTGTAAGGGTATAGACACTGTTGTCTGCATTGGCTAAAGTAGTAATGATATTGGTGACGCCAGTCGTTCCATTGGTACTTAAAGCAACCGCTGTTTGACCAATTGACAATGCTGTCGATGTGATTGCAGCGTTTGTGCCTGAACCAATGTCAACACTCAGATCATTCACGCCAACAGCGCTACTATATGTTTGTGCGGTTGAAGATGCGTTCAGCGCAACATTCGCACCGGTTGACATATTAGAGATCACATTTGTCAGCCCCGCTGTATCAATCGCATATGATTTTACTGAGGTGATGGAAGAACCATCAAGTGTTAAGTTGGCATTTAAACCCAGCACTTCAAAGTTTGTTATTGCATTAATCGCCGTTGTCTCTGCGGCAGTTAAAGCGGTATCAAAAATACCCAGCTTGTCCTTGGTACCCGCACCGCCATCAAATTGACTACCCGCTGTCAACGAACCCATATTATTGTCAGCAACGGTAATTGAATCATCAGCAGCGCCACCTTTAAATGTAAAAGCTGCTTTTGTCGTGCCGGCTGCTGTGTTGACGTTAACACCTCCAGCTGTAGTTGCACTGGCATCAATACCGTTTAGCGCAGCAGAGTCAGCCGCTGCTGTTGCATAGGTAAGCTTTTGATCCCCCGTTACCACATGATTTAATGTGGCGGTAGGCCCCGTTAATATACTTATTCCGTTAGTCGCACCCGTTGAGTTGATGTTTAATGTGGTCGCTAAAGCACCAGTAACAGTTAAAGCATCAGCTACTACGCCAACCCCACCTTGATAACCTTTAAGAATAAGGTTCAAAGCAGCATCCGTTGCAGAAGCAGCCCATATTACGGCGCCTGCAGTCGCCCCATTCGCGCCACCAGTTGACAGGCTTAAAGTTTGCCCAGTGGTAGTTGTAATCGTATCGCCATTCAATAATGAAGCATTACCAAGTTCAATTTTCTCAATACCTTGGCCCGCTTTGGTCAGGCTCGTAAAGTTTTGAGCACCCGCAGCTACATTCGCAACAAATAGATTCTCGATATTCGAGAGATTACCTGTCGCTGAAGTGCCAGCAGTAAATGCACCGAATATTTGAAACGTATCAGTTCCACCACCACCGTTTATTTGATCCGCGGCGTTAATAGTAGGAGCAGCACCGGTTAAATCACCAATTACAATATCATTACCAGAAGTGCCCGTTATATCATCCGTAGCAGCAGTTAGCACGAATGTTTGACTTTGACCACCACCTGAACCAGTCTGAGCCAAAAGTGCATCAATTTCTGTCTGGGTAAGTGCTGCTGTTCCTGCTGTTGCCAGTGTTACATTAGACAATACATTTTGTAGTTCACTTAAATCATTTGAAGAGCTACCGTTTGAAAATGATTTCGCAACCGCAGCTTTATTATTTAATAAAGTCTGTGCTGGGACAAATAAGGGATCTGTCGTCGCATTCAAGAAGACCACGGAATCATAAACAATCTTACCAAAACCGACACCGGCATCAAGCTGTGCAGTAAAGAAAGCTTCAGCCTGTGCATCAGCGCTGGCTGGATCAGTAGAGCCCACAGTCAGGCCAAAATTATCCATCAGCACACCAACCTGTGCAGTCGTTGTCACCTTACCAGCCAAAATGCCATTGGTAAATATTGAGGTTTGTGCTAAACCATCAGCAAGTTGTGGCAGGGTCGTACCAGCGTCAACTAAATTAGCTAGGTCAGTCAGATTACTGCCGCCAGGTGCTGCATTAAACAGGCCTGCAACAATCTTTAAAATGTTACTTTCTTGTTCGGTAGTTATAGCCATGGGAGCTCCCTTGATTATTAAAATAAAAAAATTTATATCGAAAGTAAATTACTTGCAAGTTTTTCACTTTTCACTCTGCTATGTGTGTACCTGCCATGACAGACAAACATCTATAAGAATATTACCACAAAAGCTAAGCAAGGTCGGATTCTGCCGAAAAAATACAATGGTTGCAAGCATTACATCATTATTCTCAAACCAGTTTCATGGTTTTTACAACACCAGCCCGTATATTTAACCAATACATTAAGTATTCAGCCTTACCCTATATGATTATTGCTTTTTATATAATTGAGCTAAGGTGTCATTTGTCACCATCGTTTTACTTGCTGGTTTTTTACTTACTCTGTCAGAACAGACTTTCACTAAACACCCAATAATTGGTGAGTTTTTTGATCCAGGCAACAGAATATATAGTAAAAACAGCATTCTTAAACTATTAATTAGCCAGCAAATACAGTTCAATTCTTCTTTTAACTGCAATTAAATCAAAAATGAGCGGATAATTTTCTTCTATTGACAACAAACTATATCATATAATAATGAGAATGATTACTACTCAGAAACGATAAGCTCGGACCTTACTTTTGGCTATGTCGCAATTAACTATTGGTTTTTGTTAACTCTCTAATATTGTACTTTAATTATTGAGGCTATCAAGCCCATGGTTAATAAGGGTTTTATGAATTCTTAAATCAAATTCAACATTTAATTGTGACATAGCCTTACTTTTTCCCTTATAAAACTTGCTCCATCATTTGTGCAGTAATTTCCAATATCCTGCATGCCGCATCTGCGATAATCACAGCATTTACTCCAAACCATTTAATTTTGCACCCATTACGCAATGCGCCTAATAAAATCTGTTTTGTTCGATATATTCCTGAGTGCTTGGCAACATTACCCACTGATACTACAAATGATCAAACGAGAGGTTATTGGACGTTACAGAGGCTCATTTCTTGGTTTATTGTGGTCATTTGTCAATCCCATTTTAATGCTGACGGTCTACACTTTTGTGTTCAGCGTTGTCTTCAAGGTTCGCCTGAATCAGGATAGCGGTGATCACGGTGACAATCAATTTGCCTTCGCATTGTTATTATTTGCAGGATTAATCGTATTCAATCTATTTTCTGAATGTATTTCACGCGCACCGGGGTTAATCCTAACTAATGTCAATTATGTCAAAAAGATCATTTTCCCGCTGGAAATCCTACCTTGGGTGACGCTAGGTTCCGCAATCTTTCATGCGGGAATCAGTTTACTGGTGTTACTGGTATTTTTATTGACGATTGGCCATAATATTTATTGGACGCTATTCTGTCTGCCGCTTATTGTGCTTCCATTGCTGTTGCTCATTATGGGATTATCCTGGCTATTGGCATCAATTGGTGTATTTGTACGCGACATCAACCAATTTATTGGTCTAATATTAACCACACTCCTATTCATGAGTCCCATTTTCTATCCTGCAACAGCGCTGCCTGAATCGATACGTAGTTATTTATTTCTCAATCCACTCACCTTTATCATTGAACAAACACGCGCAGTCATTTTATTTGGCAAATTACCTGATTGGGATGGCTTAGTTGTTTATTATGCAGTCGCTATTCTAGTCGCTTGGGCTGGTTTATTTTGGTTTAAGAAAACACGCAAAGGTTTTGCCGATGTCCTTTAAACCCACATCACCGAAAATTGCTATTCAGGCAAGCAATTTATGCAAGTGTTACCAGCTTTATAACCAACCTATAGATCGCTTGAAACAATTCTTATGGCGTGGTAAACGCCAGTATTACCGTGAATTATGGGCACTGCGTGATATTAATTTCACCGTGGCTCCTGGCGAAGTGATTGGTATCGTTGGGCGCAATGGCTCTGGAAAGTCAACATTACTTCAATTGATATGCGGCACCTTGACGCCAACCAGCGGACAAGCACAAGTAACAGGACGAATCGCTGCATTATTGGAACTGGGCACGGGTTTCAATCCCGAATTCACTGGGCGTGAAAACGTACTGATGAGCGCAGCTATTATGGGTCTGAGTCAAACTGAAATTGCTGCACGTATTGAAGATATCATTGATTTCTCAGGTATCCCCAATTTTATTGATCAGCCAGTCAAAACTTATTCCAGTGGCATGTATGTACGGCTGGCATTTTCTGTAGCCATTAATGTTGATCCTGATATCCTGGTCATTGATGAGGCATTGTCTGTCGGAGATGGTGCATTCGCCCGCAAATCATTTGACCGAATTATGCAAATGCGTGATGCAGGCAAAACGATCTTATTTTGTTCGCATTCGATGTTTCAGGTCGAATCTTTGTGTGCACGTGCGCTTTGGATCAATAATGGCCAGATTATGGCAGATGGCGAATCAGCTCAAGTCGTATCAGCCTATCAAGGATTTCTGGATAAAAGTATACTGGACGCCAGTACTGAAACACCCAGCAATAGCGACATCCCGGCAACCACAGCAGAGTTTGCGCATGCACGTGACAGCGCACATCTTGAACAAGTCAATATAAAGGTAGATGGAATAAATAGTCAAAATATGGTCGTTACCAGCGGCAAATCAAACATTTCGGTACAGATGACTTTTGCTTCTGATCCTACGTTACCTTGCCCAAACGTTGCAGTCACTTTACACACGATGGATCGACGTACCATAACCAGTGCAGCTACCTGGGAAGACAACATCTCCTTGCAGCGTGCTGCAGATGGATCAAGCCAGGTTTTTCTTACTCTTGACCAAGTACCATTACTAAAAGGTGAATACTTGGTAAGCGCCTATTTATTATGCGAGCGCGGTTTGCACGTTTATGATTCTGCTGAAGGAGTCGTTACTTTAACAGTACAGCAAACGGGCAGATTACAAGGCTACTTCGCGATTCCGCATAAATGGGAAAATGGCACGACAACCGTCAATCATGAAAATTAGTCATGAATTGGCTCAAACCAATACACAGCCATATCGGCAGAACACCAATATGACGACAGGTTCCACGCAAATACCTTCACCCTATCAAGACTTAACTTTTCCCCTGAATGTCTATGCACACACACAAATGTTACAAGACGGTGTGTGTGATTCGCTACATTACGGATTATTCCAACGCAAAAACAATGACTTTCAGACTGCTCAGCAATATTCAACAGAACTGCTCATAGCGCAGCTCCCTCCGCCTCCTTGTCGTATTCTCGAAGTGGGCGTTGGTTTGGGCACAACCTTTGCCTTGCTCACCCAACAGGGTTATCAAGTCCACGGCCTTACCCCCGATGCACAAGAGGTTGCCTATATACTTAAGTATTTTGGTGAGCAAGTTCCGGTTATTTGGCAACAGCTGGAAGATTTTGAGGCCAAAACAAATAGCTTTGATGTAATTCTGTTTCAGGAATCAGCACAACATATTGAACCACTGGTAATTTTCAATAAGGCAATTGATTTACTGGATACTTCGGGCCATTTAGTAATTATTGACACCTTTGCTCTGAAACACGGTGAGACGGTGGCAGAAGAATTATACTTACTCGCTGATATGGTAACCCTAGCCGAACGATTCGGTTTTGAACTGGTTAAGCAGTTGGATTTATCCAGCATGGCTTTGCCCACCTTAGCATATAGAATACAAACAACGAATAGACATCGGCGACGTTTGATCAAAGATCTTGCTCTGAGTGACCAAAAACTGGATCAACTGAATGCATCAAATCTGGCCTATCAAAATAAATTTACAAGTGGCCGTTATGGTTACGGTTTATTACATTTCAAAAAAAAATCATTCCCTAAATGGCGCCCAGGCCTTCTTAAAAAGAATCAAGCTATTGAAATGCTTAGTCTATTTAAAAAAACATTTCATCACAGCATGACACCCACCACTTGGCAGTGGAAGTATGGCGGAGCGCTGGAACGTGAAATAGGGATATGGCGAGGCGATCAGCTAATCGGGCATTATGGTGGCATCAGCCGAAATATCCTTTTCTTTTCCCAACCTCAAATTGCGGTGCAGATTGGTGATGTGATGGTGGACAGTACAGAACGTGGCATACTCACTAAAAAAGGGCCTTTTTTTCTGATGGCAGCAACCTTCCTGGAGCGCTACATTGGATATGGCAAACCATTTTTATTGGGTTTTGGTTTCCCGAATGAACGGGCTATGAAAGTTGCGGAACGACATGGATTATATGCTGAAGTTGGACGTATGATTGAATACTCCTGGAAACCCTTACCAAAACTACCACGATGGGGAACCAGACTATGTACGATTAATTGCATAGAAGATGAGTGGACTGCCGCAGCCATTGATACGTGTTGGCAAAAAATGGCTAAAGATCTGTGCGGTGCAATCGTCGGCGTACGTGATAGGCACTACCTACATCATCGATATCTCAGCCATCCAAGCCAGCGCTACCAGGTTATCCTGGTAAAAAACCGTTTTGGTGAGCGAGTACGTGGGATATTGGTGCTACGCCACGACCTGGATGGCTGTGAAATCATAGATATTGTGGCAGCACTAACTGAAATCCCACTGTTGGTTATTCATGCCAGACGGTTGGCTGGTATTGGCGGTCACAGTCGCGTGTTCTGCCGCATAACAGCGAATTTTGCCGCGCATTTTGTTACGACTGGTGGTATCTGCCAAGAATTGGATATCCGTATTCCAACCAACGTCTGGAGTAATGGTCCGTCACCGCATAAAATAAACAATTGCTGGTGGCTGATGAGCGGCGACACAGATTTCAGATGAGGTATTGAATTACAACAGTCATGATCTCAGTCATTCTAGTCAATTATAAAACTGCCGTACTTTTGCTTGGTGCCGTTTCTTCAATACAGACACAGGAAGGGGTGGGCAGTGTAGAAATCATTGTCGTGGACAACAGTGTTTCGGATCATGAAGATAAGTTACTGAGGGCACAATTACCCAGTGAGGTGACTTATATTCGAAATAAGGAAAACACGGGATTTGCAAAAGCCTGCAATCAAGCATTTGCGCGTTCCAGTGGCGATTATGTCCTGTTACTCAACCCAGATGCGCGTCTATTACCCGCAGCATTATCGCATCTTGTAAACAGTATTGAAACACGCCCTGATGCGGGAGCTATCAGCCCACGAGCATATTGGGATGATGCTTGCCAATTTTTACTCCCCCCCAGCACCTTTCCATCCCTGACTAACCTCTATGGTAAGGCAATGGCGCGTTTGCACCCCATTTTTGCCCAACACCAAGCACTTGCATTTCGCAAATTGGCATTGCAATTATGGACAAGTAAGGAAGTCATACAAATGGAGGCTTTATCAGGAGGTCATGTTCTGCTCCGTCGAAAAGCATTATTGGAATGCGGTGGCTTATTTGATGAACGTTTTTTTACGTATTGGGAAGATACTGATCTCATGCAGCGATTACGCATAGCGGGTTATCGCTGTTATGTCGATTCTGCTGCCAGTTGCTTACATTACTATGAGCACACACCAAATAAAGACCACTTAATTGGACAAGGCTGGCCCATATATAAAATGAAACACCTGCAGGGAAAACTACGCTTTCAATTTTTAAATTGGCTTGAAAAATATTTACCGCCTGTTTACCTACCCGATTTCGAACCATTGGAAATCGAAAGAAATATGCTGCGTTTTCCAGTGCCGACTGCACTCACAAAGTCATGGCTACTCGAGTTAAGTCCCTCACCTCAATTTATTCCAGCAGTGGGCTATTTTGGCAATGGCTCAACTGCTGAGGTTAACTTCTCACTTTGGTCAAGATTACATGAGAACACTTATTTTGCACGGCTGTCTGCACCCGTACCCAAACCTGATTTAATGTTTTACTGGCAGTGGAAAGGCTATTCAAATTCACTACTGTCCCGTTAACTTTCACACCAAGTCCATCTGGCAATTGTTAGCA
>CAXBGL010000002.1:0-42188 GCA_963975255.1 uncultured Nitrosomonas sp.
CGCCGCCTGATCGATGCGCCAAATTCCGATATTTTCGATGTTCTGGCCTATATCGCATTCGCCCTTGCACCGATTTCACGGGAGGAACGCGCTGAAACACACAAGGAACAGATATTCTCCCAATATGACGAGAAACTACAAGGCTTTATTGATTTCGTGCTGGAACAATACGTCAAGGAAGGTGTCGGGGAATTGGATCAGTCAAAGTTACCCGATTTGCTTGAATTGAAATACCACGCCACCAGTGATGCAGCAGCGCTACTTGGTGGAGTAGCACGAATACGTGATGCGTTTGTTGGATTCCAGAAGCATTTATATCGGGAAAATGTAACGCGTAATTGAAACAATAATCAGCTGTATTGGCTCACATGTGATCTGACACTTTCGAACTCAAAGTAAGACCAAATCATACAGTCGGCTTACGTTGGTCTCCAGTCATTTTTTATCGTGCTTTTGTAGTTAATCGCATAGTACAAGCTGAGACTAAAAAATCAAAAGATTTTTAGCTTCTTATCTAAGTCTAATTTTCGTGCATCAGTTGATCCGATCTGTAAAGGTAACACTCTGCTCAACTCCAGCAATTTAAAACTAGCTGTCAGTTTTTCTTTAACTGGGGTCTTGTCATCAAGCAAACCATTCTCAATAGTTTGTAGTGCGACAGTACACAAATTACGCATGCGCTCTGAATTAGCTGTTCTAATATCTAACATGTGTTGATTCAGTTCTGCCATAAACTCAGGATTACTACGCCATGTGCTGATTGTTTTTGGTGTTACCTGTAGCTGTCCAGCTACTTGTGCGCCTGTCTTGCCCGTTGCTAGTAATAAAATAGCTTGTTGTTGTTTTTCGTTCATATCTTAACAATCCTTAACAATTATTAACTCTAGTAAGTTGACCACAATAACCACAAAAAAATTTGTGCTTAAGGTTTCTGTGGTTATCGTGGTGTTATTCTTTAGTAATCCTTTTTTAAAATAGCTGGATTAATTTCATATAATCGGCTTGGTCTGCCCTTTGTTGGTTTCATTACCCGTGGCCGTATAAAATGGCGTTCTATCAGAACATCTATTGCAGGCTCTAAATCAGCAGCTCGCTTGTATCGCGTCTTGTGAGCATAGTGGCAATCTCGGAATGTAAATTCTTGTTTTCCTTCGCGTTCAATCCATCGCAGTACCATGCGAGAGCCATCTAGGGCTGGATCTGCGCCCATTAAGTCAAATACTACCAATGCATGAGTGCCCAACACTTCCGCCATTCGTAATGCTGCTGCCATATCATCAACGCTAATATCCTTTTCCCATGGATTCACAAGCGCATGGCGTGCGATATGTAGCAATGCAGCAATCCGTATCACTGCCCCCGGTAACTTGCCCGCCCAGTCGGTTAAATGCGCATAGGTTCCACCTTCTCTCATTCCTGCTTCTATCTCGTGGGCGAAGGTTTGCCAGGCTTGTAAAGCATCATCAGTAATTTTTAAGATATGCGGGCATGATTCACCTTGATCATCGCTTGCCATCTCCTGATTTAATATGGCTGTTAAAATGCCATCATAACGAGCACGATAATCTGGAAACATTGGGCTTGCGTCCAAGGTGCGATAGCCAAGGTTTGAAGGTGGCAATACATACAAAAAACGGCCAAGGAGTCCACGTCCACGAAAGCTTGGTTTTTCGGTTAATCCACGCAACACGTCCGGTTGTGGTGATAGACCCATAGTTAGATTAGGCGATTGCATAAAAACAGGCGAACGGCTGCCACGATTCACTCTGACCGGACTTGCTGTATGGCCTTGCAGAAATAAATCAAGATTTGGAATGCCCCCAGAATATCTACCACCCAATATATCGAATATACCGGCCTCATCACTCAAAATAGCCATGCGCTCATCATTGTCTGCCATGATAGTACCTAGATTCTCCGGTGTTACATCCTGCGCCCATATCTGCGTTGCCTTAGGAATCTCAGGCAATGCAGCTTCAATACTCGCAATTTCTTTTTTTAACTGATCAAACTCTGCACCTTTGGCCTTACTAGCTTTTTTGCGTAAATAATTAACTTGTTCGCGTATGGTGGCATCATTCGCCTGTGCTTCCTTTATTTCAGGTTCTAACTTTTCACGCTGTAACTTTTCCCATGCAGCGAGTGGTGCAGTGGCGGCCATTTGTACGGCTGTTTTACGGCTTCCTGGTGGAAGTGCTGCGCATGTCCAAATATTCACCGGCTCGAAGTAATCCGGTTTTACACGTACCCGATATTTACCTTGAGCACATGCGCTTATTGCTGCCAGTACCATCATTGCTGATAATTCGGGAGGTGTTTCAGTAGACGTACTTAAAGCCGTAACAAAGTTTTGAATACTTTCTGGGAAAACATTATCTGGCCATAGTGGAAGTTTGGCAGATTCAAGATTTATGGGTGATTGCCAATCGTTTACATTTGCAGGTTCTGTTGTTGCTTTCCATTCATCTGGCACAGGTTCGCTATATTCTTTAATAACTTTCTGGAATTCTGCCAGCAAAACTCCATTATCAATCACACTTTTTGGTATAGGTGCATAACCATTCCAATCAAGCATAACATTATCAATTTGGGCGGTTATCCAGTCGACAATATCACCAGTTAGCGGAAGATTCGGCAAACGTACAATGAATAAAGTTGGTGGCTTTTTTTGGCTCGCCAGGATTGAAGCTACGGCATGAATATAGCTTTCCCCCGGCTCATCATTGTCTGGGAGTAAATAAACGCGCTCACGCTTATCAAGTGGTTCCCAGTCTGTTATAGCTGCTGCACTACTGCCACCTTGTGACGTAATTGCCACCAATCCTAGTGATTGCAAGGCGGCTGCGCACTTTTCGCCTTCAACAATGAATATTTCGCGGGTAATATCATTCTTATTTAATATATTCAACCCAAATAAAGGGCGGTTTTTGGTTATGCTGCCATTTTGCCAACCACGACCATGAATATGATTGAAATAAGGGATGACTTCTTTCTTTTGTTCATCATCAAAACGGGCAACATAGCCTAGTGTTTTGCCTTGTTCATCGTTGTATTCCCACACATGGCGGCGCGGTTTATTGCTGAATGTTTCGGGTATCCCTTGCATTATAGCCCCCATTCGTTGGTTAGCTTTTGTACTGCTTCAGGAAAACTTAAACCATCTCGATGCTGAATGAAGCCAATAATATCCCCACCCTTGGTTCCGCATGAATAGCACTTGAAGGCGCCGTTTTCAAGATTTACGCGAAAGCTTCCTGTGTGTATATCATCATGGAAAGGACATAAACCACCATCACACCATCCACCTCCACGGGGTGGGGGCATTGTTGTTAATTCAGCGCGATAAAATTCGGAAGGTGGGATATATGATTTAACTTTCTGAAGTGATTTGATAAGTGCGGCCATTATTTCTCCCCCTGCTGCACATCAATCCATTTGAAAAAGCCGGCTTCATCAATTAGCAGCTTTCTTCCAATTCTTACTAAAGCAATATTCAAACCATTTCCCGCAATAATACCTCTGGATGTTTTCCTGCTTTCAGACAAAAAAATGAGATTGCGTAGGCTACCTTGAGAAAATGCTGGGTGTTTTTCTGCGAATTGCCGTACTGTTAATAAATTATTCATAAATAATTTCCCAATTCAGGTTGTGTCTCCACTGATTGCGAAGACTTGGGGTAATTATTTACTGATTGTGGTGTTGGAGAGCGGTAAGCTCGGTACGTTTTTATGCTGCGAGTTTACCGTCGTGAAAGAGTCAAGTTTTTATGGCACTTTTTTTGCGAAGGTCTTTAATACAATTCTCAACGTCATTTTTAGAGAAAATATCGTTTAGATCAGAGTAAATCACATTCAATGCTTCCGCTATAGCATTCATGATTTTTGGAGTATCGAATCCATTATCTGAAAGATTTACTATAAACGCTCTAGCAAGCCTTGCCTTGTTTAACTTACCTACAGGTGACTTGGTTTGCCTGGTTGCGTTTGCAACGCTAATCATATTAGGAGTAAACGTAACATGCTCCAAGTGATCTGACCTGTCTATGCAGCAGAGTATGTCATTATAAATTTTTGGTACGTCACCATGAATTACCTTCCTTTCCCCTATTAAGGTGTAAAGCTTATCCAGAGAATCAGCTATATTATTATCCAATTTATTGATCAAATCTTGTTCTTGTTTAAATTCATCAAGGTCAGTGGTGTACGAATCAAGCATTGCCAAAATAAAATAGCCCTTGTCATCAAACTCTAATTTCTCGAGGGATTCGTAAACAAATCTCATTCTATGGTCAACACGCCACTTGTTCAAAATATCGAACACTGTGCCGCCTTCTTGATGAATATCTATTAACCTCGCAAATTCTTTCTTTGCATAATCGGGGGTATTAACTACAAATTTAATCACAATCCGCCAAAAATCTTGTCATTCATGGATGCCACCACGCGGGCAGTATGCCCTTCGGATAAGTGGGCGTAACGTTTCACCATTTGCAAGGTTTTATGTCCCAACACCTCAGCAATCTCGGCCAATGATGCCCCATTCATGGCAAGGTAAGATGCGGCGCTATGGCGTAAATCATGAAAATGAAAGTCTTCAAGTTCTGCTTTTTTTACAGCTGTTTCCCATGGGGAACGTAAATCTATAGGTTTCTGTGGTTTTTGTGGTCTATTTTCCTTGGCTGGAAAAAGTAAATTACAGTCAATCCGGCGTACTATATTTAATTCTTTTAACACTTCCAAGGCATGGCCGGTAATTGCTATGGCGCGTCGTTCCCCATTCTTAGTTTCATGCAGGATTGCCCTTCCTTGATTTAAGTCTACCGTGCCCCAAGTCAAGCTCATGATTTCACCTTGCCGCATGCCTGTAGATAATGCTAACACCACAACGATATAAAGATAGGGGTTGCTAGATTCTTTGCAGGCTTTCAGTAGGCGTAGGCGTTCATCATCAGACAGAAAGCGCACCCGTCCCCTTGATTCCTTCGGTTTGGTTACTTTACGCATAGGGTTGTCTTCTAACCATTCCCATTCTTTAACGGCGATTGTGAAGGCATGGGATAACGCAGCCATATATCGTACGACGCTTGCAGGAGAGCGTGGCTTTTTGCGAACTGTAATTTCACGGCCTAGCTTGTCTCGGCATTCAGTCAATAATGAAGGCGTTACATCAGATAAAGTATGGCTGCCAATTTCCGCTGTCCACCATTTTAATTGCTGCGTTTGGTCTTTTGCGCTTTTCTTACTTGGCAATACATCCTGAATGTAACGGTCTATCAAATCAGCCAGGGTATGACGCTTCGCTTCTGTTGTTTTGAAGTGGCGGCCTTCACGAATTGCTGATTCTGTTTGCTGTGTCCATTTCTTGGCGTCAGTTAGCCGCTCGAATGTGGCAGATTGGATAGGGAATCCCTTTAACCTAATCTTCACGCGATAGCTGGTCTTGCCATCTTTAGAAGTACGCTTTTCGATATTTGCCATCGTTGCCCCGCAATTGATTAAACAGTAATCACAGGTTACAACAATGGGCAATAAATATCAACACCTGATATATAATCAGAAGATATTAGATTTAATCTAATTATTTTTCATAATGTTGTAAACATCTTTATTAAACACAGGGCAATTTTGGGGCATTATGGAATAAAATAATGAGTTTTGTGGCTTTTATGGTTGGTCTTGATGAGGATTAAAAAGTAAACTAATTCAACCAACATTTGCTAGTCATCTAATATGCGTCAATGTAGTCAACTTAAACTATGCACTTATTTTGGCGTTAGAGCGCTAACATCTCGACATAACACCCGCAGTCATATACCATTCACCCATTAGGTGAACATTAATACTTAATTCAAATTATACTTAGGATGCAAGCTTGATTATAAACTTCAAGACTAAAAAGCTTGATAGCTGCTACTGCAAAAGTAATCAAGCTAAAAAGGAGTTTGGAGACATAGTTGCAACAAAGTACATTCAAAGGATTAATTTAATAAAAGCAGCAAAAAACCTAGATGAGGTGATGTCACTTCCAGGTTTAAGATGCCATCCACTGAAAGGTAACAGACAAGGACAATATGCTGTCAAGTTGACAGAGTTTTATAGGTTAATTTTCACGGTTGATGGAGATCGTTTAAATATAGCCTTAATTGAAGAAGTGAGTAAACATTATGATGACTGAAACAGCATTTATTTCTGATATAGCAATTCCTCCTGGAGAATATCTTGAGGAAGTGTTAGAAGATGCGAAAATTAGTCAAGCGGAGTTGGCGAGGAGAATGGGGCGCCCTTACCAAGCTATCAATGAAATAGTGAAAGGTGAAAAGGCGATAACGCCAGAAACAGCATTGCAATTAGAGCAGGTGCTTGGAGTTTCCGCGCAGTTTTGGAGTAACCTTGAAGCTGAATTTAGGCTGATTCTAGCTAAACAACAACAACTTGAAGAAATAAAACAAGAGGAAAGCTTAGTTAATAGTTTTCCCTATTTACAACTAAGCAAACTAAGACTAGTTGAATCGACAACCGACAAAGCTAAAAAGGTTGTTGAGTTAAGAAAATTCTTTGGCGTTTCTTCACTAGAGAATATTCACACTGTCAAAGAGTTTGCTCCTGCCTTTCGCCAAGAAGAAAGAAACACTCTCTCTCACGAATCATTAGCTGCGTGGCTTAGGGCTGGTCATGTAATAGCTGAGCATGCAAATGTTTCTGCTTTCAGTAAAGAGAAGTTACAGCGTACTATTCCTAAACTAAGGGAATTAACAAATATTGTAGAACTAAACCAATTAATTGAAGAAATAAAAAAGGTTTTAGCTAATTGTGGAATAGTATTAGCACTCGTACCAACATTTCCCAAATCATATACTACTGGGGCAACTTTCTGGACAGGAAAGAATAAGGCTGTAATTATGATGTCCTTACGTGGCGCATGGTCGGATATTTTTTGGTTTAGTTTATTCCATGAAATTGGACATATTCTTCTTCATGATAAGAGAGTCACTTTTCTTGAGAATGGAAAGCTTGATCCACAATATCAAAAGCAAGAACAAGAAGCAGATTCGTTTGCCCAAAGAGAGCTAATACCTTTTGAAGAATATCAAGAGTTTCTAAAGGCAGGGGACATTTCAAATGTATCAATTAAGCTTTTTTCAGATCTAGTAGGTATTTTCCCAGGAATAGTAACAGGTCGACTTCAGCATGATAAAAAGTTACCTCATACAATTCACCACCATCGAATCAGATATAAGTGGAATACCTAGCGCTCTAACAACTTAACTCCAGAATTCCTAAGAATCCGCGAATGAATTTTGTTGCTGTTTGCTGTACCTTAGTGCCCCAATATCGCCCCATGGGCGGATATTTCTGAGCGAGAATTTTTTTAACTTATTGTTTTTATTGGTGCCGACACCAAGAATCGAACTCGGGACCTTCTGATTACAAATCAGCTGCTCTACCAACTGAGCTATGCCGGCATAGTGAAAAGATTAAGGAATTGAACATAGAAAAATTAACACAAGTTACTTGATAACTCGTAACTCGGGTCTACCGTCACCCATTGATAATTGTTTCTGTGGTGCAGCAATGGAATTGCTTTCTTCTTTGGATGAGACCCCTGTTGCATTGTTCTCTGACTCCGTTTCATCTTCAGCAGCAAACATCATTCCTTGATTAATCTCTTTTGCAAAGATACCTTTTACAGCGTTAATGGGTATTTGTATCTTTCTCGATACACCATTGAAACGCGCCTGGAACTGTACTATTTCATTGTCTATAACAAAATTATCCACAGATTTCTGGCTAATATTTAAAACAATTTCAGCATTCACCACATACTCCATGGGTACTTGAGTATTCGAATCAACTTTTACTGAAATGAATGGTGTAAATTCACTGTCACAGCACCATTCATAAATAGCGCGGATTAAATATGGTTTAGTTGACCTCACATTCATTTTCGCATTACTTTTTCAGAAGCTGTCAACGCTTCAATGAAGAGGGGCCGACTAAAAAGTCGTTCTGAAAATTTAAGCAACGGTGCTGCCTGCTTGGGTAGACGAATACCGTAATGCTCCAAGCGCCATAGTAAAGGCGCAATAGCGACATCCAGCATTGAAAATTCATCACCCAGCATAAATTTCTGTTTATCGAATATTGGCGCAATAACGGTTAGATTATCGCAAATTTCCGCGCGTGCTTTATCCGCTTTTTTTTGATCTGTTCCTTCAATTGCATCAATATGACAAAATAATTCTTGTTCAAACCGATACAGAAATAAACGGGCACGGGCACGCATGACTGGATCAGCAGGCATTAACTGTGGATGCGGAAAACGATCATCAATATATTCATTAATAATATTTGCCTCGTATAATACGAGATCGCGCTCAACTAATACAGGTGCCCTGCCGTATGGGCTCATTACAGCCAAATCTTCTGGCTTGTTATTCGGATCAACGTCAATGACCTTAAAGTCCATGTCTTTCTCGTGTAACACGATGCGACAGCGATGACTATATGGACAGGTAATGGTTGAATATAATGTCATCATAACTATTTATTCTCTGGCATAAATGCTAAGCACGATTTTAGAAAGGAAGATAGAATCAATGGATATCCTTCCAGTACTCACGTTTCAATAAATAGGCAAGTCCTAGCATCCCAAATAAAAATATCATTACAATAATACCTAGTTGCTTGCGATCATTCGCTGCAGGCTCCCCCAAATAAACGAGATAATTTACCAAGTCTGCAGCATATTGGTCATATTCCGATTTTGAAAGCGTACCAGGTACTACTAATTCTAATTTTTTAATCTCACGTTTAGCACCAACTTTTCCATCATCTGTAGTTGCTATAGTGAGTTTTTGCTCACCCTGTTGTTCGTATAACACATGTGGCATTGCTACTCGATCAAACACAAGATTATTCCATCCTGAAACGGTAGATTCGTCCCGATAAAATGAGCGTAAGTAAGTATACAACCAATCTGCGCCACGCGAGCGTGCAATCACTGACAAATCAGGAGGCGCGACACCAAACCATGTCTCACCATCTTTTGGCTTCATAGCTGTCAACATGAGATCACCCGCTTTTTGTCCAGTCAACACCAGATTATCTAGAATTTCACTTTTACTAAGCTCTAAATCGCGGTGACGGTTATAACGCATGTAACTGGCACCATGACATGTCAAACAATAACTAACAAACGTTTTTGCACCTCTTTGCAATGATGCGTTATCAGTTGTATCAATGGGTGCTTTATCTAATTCAATGCCCGGCGCTGCTGCGAATACAAGAAGTGGAGCCATACAAAAAATAAACAGGAAGGTCTTCATTTTTTCACTCTTGTTGGCTCAGGTTTTGTCTTATCTATCTTGCTATACCATGGCATTAGAATAAAGAAAGCAAAATAAATAACCGTAAATATTTGTGCTAATAAAGTATATAAAGGTGTAGGTGACTTCATTCCCAACCAACCCAATACAAAAAAACTGATCACAAACATTGTTAAAGCAAATTTAAAGATCGGTCCTTTATAACGGATCGACTTAACAGGACTCCGATCCAACCAAGGCAAAAAAGCGAATATGACCACCGCTGCTGCCATCAATATCACGCCCCATAACTTCGCATCTATCCAGAGAAAATTGACCGTTACCGCGCGCAACATTGAGTAATACGGTGTGAAATACCATACTGGCGCAATATGGTCAGGCGTTTTTAGCGTATCCGCAGGTATGAAGTTATTATGTTCCAAGAAATATCCACCGAATTCTGGTGCGAAGAACACAATGCCACAAAATATAATCAAAAATACCACCACACCGACAATATCTTTTACTGAGTAGTAAGGATGAAATGGAATGCCGTCTACAGGAATATTCGTTTGGGGGTTACGATTGGCTTTTATTTCAATTCCATCCGGATTATTCGATCCAACTTCATGTAATGCCAGAACATGCACAAAAATCAGCGTGACCAGTATTACAGGCAGCGTTACAACATGGTAAGCAAAAAAGCGATTGAGTGCTGCATCTGAAAGCATGAAATCACCCAAGAGCCAATTCGATAACGTTTCGCCAATTACTGGAATCGCGCCAAACATACTCACAATCACTTGCGCCCCCCAGTAGGACATTTGCCCCCATGGCAATATATATCCTGTAAAAGCCATACTCATCAGAACAAAAAATATAGCCATGCCCACTAACCAGAGAAGCTCGCGTGGCTTCTGATAAGAGCCATACATCATGCCACGAAACATGTGCAGGTACACCACCACAAAAAACATCGAAGCACCTGTTGAATGCATATAGCGAATTAACCAGCCATAATCCACATCACGCATTATATATTCTACGGAGGCAAACGCCAGACTCGCATCTGGTTTGTAGTTCATAGTGAGGAAAATTCCAGTAATTAACTGGTTAACCAATACCAAGAGAGCTAGTGATCCAAAGTAGTACCAAAAATTAAAATTCTTTGGGGCATAATATTCAGTAAGATGCGCTTTCCAATTAGATGTCATTGGAAAACGCTTATCTATCCATTCAATCATTGAATTTAATTGCTTGCTCATTTTATGCAGATTCCTTCCTATCGGATCCAATCAAAAGACGATTGTCACTCAGGTACATATAGGGAGGAACAACCAAATTAGTTGGTGCTGGAACACTCTTATAAACGCGCCCTGCCAAATCAAATTTAGAACCGTGACAAGGACAGAAAAAGCCACCTAGCCAGTCAGGACCAAGGTCTGCAGGAGCAATCTCTTCTCTAAACACAGGCGAGCATCCTAGGTGTGTACAAACGCCTTCTGTTACTAAGATTTCTGGTTTAATCGAACGTGTAGCATTTTGCGCATACACAGGTTGCTGTTCTTTTTCTGAGTCTGGATCAGCCAATAAATTGGCAACTTTTTTGAGTGTCGCCAACATTTCTGGTGTACGTTTCAATATCCATATTGGTTTGCCACGCCACGCCACCACCATCAACATTCCTGGCTCAAGTTTGGCAATGTCAACTTCAACAGGCGCACCCGCTGCTTTGGCTCTTTCACTGGGCATCATACTTAACAGGAAAGGCGTTGCTATCGCTCCGCCAGCAACCCCACCCGCCACTGAAGTTGCCGCGATCAAGAATTTTCTACGGCCACTCAATTCGCTTTTGATGCTAAAACTATCGCTTTTGATACTGTAACTATCTTCTGCCATATCCTAAAATTCCATCAAATTTTGTTTTTAATGCAAAACAGATAATTATATCTTAAAGTTTCACTAAGTAGCAATCAGTCCAGCCTTATGAATTGACCTAGGGGCCAGTGAACTTAAATGATCGAGCAAACAATGCAGACAGATAAATCCGGCTTTACGCTATACATTCATTCTATGCAAAGAAGCGCATGTAACCAATCAGCCTTGAGCCCAACAAACATCTAGAAGGCTAGAAATCCAAATTAGATGAACTATAACATAACCCTGAACAGCACAAGGCGATATCTAGATAAAACGCTAACCTAATGTTTATATTAAAACAAACAAAACAATATACACTTATATTTTGTCATTCTGCTATTTCGTTAACTCAGCAACTGCGTACGAATGACCTCAACAATCGCATGGTTAACGAATCTTACCGTGACACTGCTTATATTTCTTACCCGACCCGCATGGACAGGGTTGATTACGACCGACCTTACCTTCTTGGCGTACAAATGGTTGAGACTTCTCTTCTTGACCTTTACCATCCCCCGCTGGTTCATCTAAAACTTCTTCGTAATCCGCATGGTGATACTGCATATTCTCTGGCGATCGCAGCGTTTCCGTCACGGCTTCAACTTGCTGCTCACTTCTTATCTGTACCGTAAGCAATATCTTGGTGACTTCAACTTTAATTTCTTCCAGCATATTAGCAAATAGTTCAAAAGACTCACGTTTATATTCTTGCTTAGGATTCTTTTGTGCATAACCACGCAAATGTATACCTTGACGCAAATGATCCAATGCTGCCAGATGTTCCCGCCAGTGCGAATCTAGGCTTTGTAACATCACTGCACGTTCATATTGCTGCATGATGTCAATTCCAATCTGATCAACTTTGCTCTGATAGTGACCACGCGCAAGATCAATTATTCGCTCTTGTAAGGTTTCTTCGTGCAAGTCAGGATCTTTCTCAAGCCATTCTTGTACTGGGAACTGTAATTGATACTCAACAGCCAGTGCTTTTTCTAACCCAGAGATATCCCACTGTTCTTCTACACTTTGTGGCGGAATATGCAGGCCAAAGAGATTACTCAATACGCTTTCTCGTATTGCTACAATTGTTTCCGAAATATCTTGTTGCGCTTCCAATAGTTCATTGCGTTGCTGATAAATTACTTTACGCTGGTCATTGGATACATCATCATATTCGAGCAATTGTTTACGCATATCAAAATTCCGCGCTTCTACTTTTCGTTGCGCATTTTCAATAGCACGCGTGACCCATGGGTGCTCAATAGCCTCGCCTTCTGGCATCTTAAGACGTGTCATGATGTTCGCAACACGATCAGATGCAAAAATACGTAATAACTGATCTTCAAGCGACAGATAAAAACGGCTAGAACCCGGGTCCCCCTGTCGACCTGAACGTCCACGCAATTGATTATCAACCCGACGTGATTCGTGCCGTTCAGTACCAATGATGTGCAAACCGCCTTTGCTCAACACTTCATCATGGAGTTTTTGCCACTGTTCGGTCAACTCAGAAATGCGCGCTGCTTTAGCTTCCTCACTCATTTTCTCATCTTGACGAACACGCTGGATCTCAGGTTCTGGATTACCGCCTAACACAATATCGGTACCGCGCCCCGCCATATTAGTTGCGATCGTAATCATTTTCGGCCGACCAGCCTGAACAATAATATTCGCTTCACTCGCATGCTGTTTTGCATTAAGTACTTGGTGAGGCAAATTTTGTCGCGTTAGAAGTTGCGATAACAATTCGTTATTTTCAATCGAAGTCGTACCAACCAGAACAGGCTGGCCATGCTCGTAGCACTCCTTCACACCCTCCGCAATAGCTTGATTTTTTTCCTGCATCGTACGGAACACCAGATCCATACGATCATCGCGAATCATCTCCCGATGTGTTGGAATAATGACCGTTTCCAGTCCATAAATTTGTTGAAATTCGGCAGCTTCTGTATCAGCTGTGCCCGTCATACCTGACAACTTCTGATACATACGAAAATAATTCTGAAAAGTAATTGAAGCGAGTGTCTGGTTTTCTTTCTGGATAGCAACACCTTCTTTCGCTTCGACTGCTTGATGCAACCCGTCTGACCAACGCCGACCAGCCATAAGCCGCCCAGTAAACTCATCTACAATAACTACCTCATCGTTCTGTACCACATAGTTTTGATCCAGAAAATACAATGTATGTGCACGCAAACCAGCATTGAGGTGATGAATCAAATTAATATTGGCAGGATCATAAAGACTTGAACCAGCCGTCAACAATCCTGCTCCCGCAAGTAATTTCTCAGCATGCTCAAAACCTGACTCACTCAATAAAACCTGATGAGCCTTTTCATCCACACTATAATCGCCGGGACTATCCTCTGTTTCTTGGCGCGTGAGATTTGGAATCAATTTATTGATGCGAATGTATATTTCCGTATCACCTTCTGCCTGACCAGAAATAATCAACGGAGTACGCGCCTCATCAATCAGGATTGAATCTACCTCATCAACAATGGCATAGTTGAGTGTGCGCTGTACACGCTCGGACGGATGCGCCACCATGTTGTCACGCAGATAATCAAAGCCATACTCATTATTGGTGCCATAGGTGATATCAGCAGCATAAGCTGCCTGCTTTTCACTATGCTCCATTTGCGAAAAAATCACACCAACACTAATCCCGAGAAACTGATAAATCTTCCCCATCCATTCCGCATCACGCTTGGCTAGATAGTCATTCACAGTAACCAAATGAACGCCATTCCCTGTCAATGCATTGAGATATGCAGGCAAAGTTGCCATTAAGGTTTTACCTTCACCTGTGCGCATCTCAGAAATCTTCCCGTCATGCAACACCATTCCACCAATGAGCTGCACGTCAAAATGGCGCATTTCCAATACACGTTTACTTGTTTCACGAACGACTGCGAATGCTTCTGGTAGTAACTCATCTAAGCTTTCACCATTTACAATACGCTGTTTGAATTCATCTGTTTTGGTACGCAAGTCAGTATCAGATATCTCTTCTAGTCCTAGTTCCAATTCGTTAATAGTCCGAACAGTTTGAGAATACTGTTTGACCATACGGTCATTGCGACTACCAAAGACTTTTTTGAGTAGATTATTGAGCATAAAGTCTCGGAAAAATTCTATTTAAACAAATAGTACAAAAATAAAGGGTGAGGTTTTTGGCCTCACCCCCATGACAATCCTTTTATCCAACTCACCCAGGTTTTTTCAAAAATCGTGATGGATTTTGCGGTATTCCTTTGTGCCTGATTTCGAAATGCAAATGCGGGCCAGTCGAACGACCAGTACTGCCAACTTCGGCGATTTTCTGCCCCTTTAACACCACCTGGCCGAGATTAACTAAACGCCGAGAAGCATGGGCATAACGGCTAACAAGATTATCTCCATGATCAACCTCAATCATATTACCATATTCGGCATGGCGAGCTGAATAGACAATTATACCACCCGCAGCAGCCTTAATCGGTGTTCCTACTTCTGCTGCAAAATCTACGCCTTCATGAAAAACACGCCTGCCTGTAAATGGATCAATTCTATATCCATAGCCAGAAGAATACCATTCTGTATTTACTGGCAGAATAGATGGAAAAACACGCTTGGTGAGTCTGTCATACCGCATAAAGGAATCCAAGGCACCCAGTCTATCTGCTCGCTCATCAATTGCGTATGACAATTCATGCAGTTTTTGGTTAAACTCACCAAAAGTTACTGCTTGAGAAGGCAACACGGATAATGCACCACCCTGCCCAGGCGTTTGATTGAACAAAAAATCCTGGGGCTTAATACCCGATGACTCTACCAATCGCTCGCCTAAAGCATCTAATCGCAATAACTGCGCTTGTATTTTTCCTAGCTTGACTGCCATGACATTCAAGCTCTCATGCAGACGTGATTGAATCTTTTGGTGCCTTTCCTCTTGAGGATTGACCAACAGCGCTCTTAAAATAGGCGCGTCTATTCTATCCGCATAGCGCAGTGAGAAAAAATTTAATCCGAGTGCCAACATGACTATAATGATAAAAAATGTACCGCTTATCAATAGCAGATGCTTATTGGTCAAGATCAAATTTATTGTTCGTGCAGTTTTACTGGAAATCAGAATAATATTCATCTTCTTGCTTTGGATATATTTATTAAAAAATGGCCACACAAAAAGTAAACACTTTTATCAGCATTTTGGGTAGAACACCCGAATATAAGGACTTATTTACTCAAGTCAACCAACTAAATGAGATGCAGCAAATATTTTCTACAGTTGTGCCCACTTATTTAGCTAAACAGTCCGTCTTGGGTCGATTCATCAATGGAAAATTATCCATATTCGCAGAAAACGGATCAATTGCAACAAAACTTAAACAAATTTCACCATCGCTACTTCTGAAACTGCAAAAGCTCGGTTGGAAGGTTACTGCAATTCAAATTACTGTGCAAGCACATTATTACTCCCAAAATAGTACTAAACTTTTAAAGAGTGAGTCCTCTAAGAAAAAATTACAATTGAGTCAAGCGGGTATAGAAAATCTGGGGCAATTAGCCGCAAAACTACCCAATTCAGAATTAAAGAATGCCATCGAATTACTTTTGAAGAAACATTAAAAAAATAAATATTCATAACAAAGCACGAATAACTCACCCGTCTAATCATGCTTCGTGTTCTTTAAACGACTCGTATATAATGCATTGTCGTATCTCCTCTACATCAATCACACTGCTCTTTATTTAAGCATAAAAAGAAGCAGACTTAATACCACAACCTCCGATGAATACTAACTCAACTTTAATGCACCGATTCCACACTAACTACCAAACCGTATCGACTCAAACAACTTTATGAATGTTTTTTACGAAGAGACGGGTACATTTAAAGTTGGCGCCATACTTGCTGATAACAACACTTCGTTACAAATAGAAGCTGCTCATGGAAAACGCTCCAAAATCAAAGCATCTTCAGTACTACTACGATTTGATGCTTACCCCCTGCCAGAATTCATGGGTCAAGCCCAAAAGATTGCAGACGAACTGGATGCTGATTTTCTTTGGGAATGCTGTGCATGTGACAACGAATTTTCAAGCAATACGCTCGCTGCGGATTATTTCGGTCGCTCACCCAGCCCGATTGAAGCTGCAGCAATCCTAATTCTGCTTCACGCTGCCCCCATGTATTTCTATAAGAAAGGCCGGGGGCGTTACAAAGCTGCTCCACCAGAAGCACTCAAAGCGGCCTTAGCCAATCAAGAAAAAAAACGCCGTCTGGCAATGCAACAAGCGCATTATGTCGCGCAATTGACTACATTTACATTACCTGAAGAATTTAGAACCCACTTATCCAGCCTACTCTACAACCCAGATAAAAACTCGATTGAGTGGAAAGCACTCGAGGCTACATGCACTGCAACAAAGCTTTCTAAATCCAAACTATTGGAAAATTGTGGCGCTATCCCATCATCACATGACTATCACTTCAATCAGTTTTTGTGGGAGCATTTCCCTGATGGCACAGATTTTGATGCGTTTGACTCAGAAATTAACTTTAATGACTCGCTGGATTTACCCACCGCAACAGTTTCTGCGTTCAGTATAGATGATGCCACAACTACAGAAATTGACGATGCCTTCTCAGTCACACCACTTGACCTGGGCAGCTTCCGAATTGGTATCCATATTGCTGCGCCAGCACTGGGAATTGTCCCAGCGTCACCGTTGGATAAAGTGGCTGCACAACGTCTATCCACAGTCTATCTACCCGGTCAAAAAATTACCATGTTGCCAAAAGCAGCAATCGATCACTATACACTGAGCGAAAACCGACTGTGTCCCGCACTTTCTTTATATCTTGATGTTGCTGATGATTTTACCGTGACGTCAACTGAGAGTCGTCTCGAAAAAATTAAAGTTGAGACCAATTTACGTCATGATACGCTGGAACAACACTTCAATGAAAATACATTAAGCACCGGCAATCTGAATCATCCTTTGGAGAAGGAATTACGATTACTGTGGAAATTTGCCTGCAAGATGCAAATACTTCGCGGCAAAGAAAATGATATTAATAATGAAAAAATTGATTATAGTTTTGACATTAAAAATGATGCCGTTAGCATTAGTGAACGCCGACGCGGATCACCCATCGACAAAGTCGTATCCGAACTAATGATCTACGTCAATACTGAATGGGGCAAGCAACTTGCTGATGCCAGTATTGCGGGCATTTATCGCAACCAAGGTGGTGGCAAAGTAAAAATGAGTACCGCTCCCGCACCACATCAAGGCTTGGGGGTATCTCAATACGCATGGAGTAGCTCCCCCATGCGTCGATATGTCGACCTAATCAATCAACGACAATTGATCGCACTACTTAGCGGTGAAACACCACCCTATACCAAAGAAAGTGATGGTCTTTTGATTCCCATGAGAGACTTCGAAATAGTATATAGTGTCTATAATGATTTTCAGAGATCTATGGAGCGTTACTGGTGTTTACGTTGGTTATTGCAGGAAAACACCCAAACCATCAATGCACAAGTTATTAAAGAAAATCTAGTTAAATTAGATCATCTTCCGTTGTTAGTTCGTGTTCCCTCGTTACCAGAAGTAGCGGCTGACACATACGTCAAACTGGAAATATCTAACATTGACCTACTTGAACGTAGTTTGAATGCACAATTTCTACAAAAGTTAGAATCATAAAATCAGTCATTAATCATGTGACAAGCAAATAGTTGTTGCCTACAATAAGCATAACTGATTATTTCCGGATTTAATTTTCAAGGCTTTATCCGTTGTCTGTTACTCATAGCATACGCAAACCCACACATTCTTCATCTCATGTTCGTCTGTTGTCACAGACGAACAGCTTGTCTGTGGCAATGTTTGCTTCACTCGCTCTACACTTAATCATATTATTTGGTGTCACGTTCAAATTTCCGACACCCAACGTGGATAGAATTGCTACCTCTATGGAAGTAGTACTGGTTAACAATAAAACACTATCAAAGCCTACTAAGACTGAAATATGGGCACAGGAAAACTTAGCTGGCGGTGGGAATACTGACGAGGATCGTCGTGCCAAATCACCCTTCCCCGTTTTACCTAAGAACAAGCCTATAAGAAGAAACAATACTGCTGCACAAAAAAAAGTCAAGCAATTAGAAGTGGAAGCAAAAAAATTGATGGCTGCTGTAAAAAATACGCAGTCCATTGATCAACCCACGACACGCACAAAGCAGTCTGAGAAAGAACAAATGACATCTAATACAACTAATCTGTTGCAGCGTAGTCTTGATATTACTCGCCTAAAAGCACAGATTGCACAAGATCATGATGCCTATCAAAAACGCCCAAAACGAAAATTTGTGGGTGCCCGTACAAAAGAATATCGATTTGCTCGCTACGTTGAAGACTGGCGCATTAAAGTAGAGCGAATAGGCAATTTAAATTACCCTGAAGCAGCCAGAAAAGGAAAACTTTATGGCAGGCTGCAGCTCACTGTTGGCATCCGCGCTGATGGCAGCCTAGAATCAATTGGAATCAATCGTTCGTCCGGAGAGAAAATTTTGGATGAAGCTGCAAAACGTATTGTTAGGCTCGCAGGACAAAATGGATTCGCACCTTTTCCACCTGACATTAGCCGTGATACCGACATACTGCATATTACCCGTACTTGGGTATTTGCCCGCTCAGACAAATTGTTAAGTCAATAATAAGCGAACACTAAACCAAATAAGTAGATAACCAGTTTCAGATCCTACTGGCTTCAGTTTATTTTCTAATGATTAACATAAGAAATTCTATAATTATGCTTGATTCATATGCTGTAATCGGCAATCCTATCTCTCATAGCCAATCGCCATTGATTCATACCACATTCTCCCATCAGACTGACCAAGCGATGCAATATGAAGCAATACTTGCGCAGCAAAATGGCTTTCCAGCAGCAGTAACAGCCTTCCGTCAACAGGGTGGCAAAGGCATGAATGTAACCATCCCATTCAAACTGGAAGCATATCAGCTATCTACTCGTTTAACTGAACGAGCCCGTCTAGCTCAAGCAGTAAATACGTTCAGATTCGATGGAAATCAAATTTTAGGTGACAATACCGATGGTGCCGGTTTGGTCCGTGACATTGAATCTAATCTGGACGTTCCTATTGCAACCAAACGGGTATTATTGTTAGGTGCAGGCGGTGCAGCACGCGGTGCAATTCTTCCATTATTGGAACAAAAACCATCTGTTCTGGCAATTGCCAATCGAACGATACATAAAGCACATACATTACACCAGCAGTTCATCTCCTACGGGCATATTGTTTCCGGTGATTTCATGGATTTCTCTGGAGAACATTTTGATATCATTATTAATGCAACTTCTTCCAGTTTGCATGATGCGTTACCAGAATTATCACCCAGTAATTTTACGCACCAATCATTAGCCTACGACATGATGTACAGTAACAAACCAACTCGTTTCCTGGAATTTGCAAAACAGCAAGGTGTGAATCACCTGGCAGACGGCATCGGCATGTTGGTTGAGCAAGCAGCAGAATCGTTCTTTTTATGGCGCGGAATAAGGCCTAAAACAAAAGATGTTATAGCAATGCTCCAATCCAAAGTTTCAACCTAAATGCCATAGTTATTTATTCCCCAGCACTTATTCTGCCTCAATTTGAGGCAGAATATTAATTGTTCAAAACCACATGAAAAAAGAATGGGGGAAATTTCTCAAGCGCTGGTTCTGGCGATTTATTTTTTTAATCATTTATAGTGTATTTCTCTACCAATTATGGTTTCTTAGCCATATTCTTTACTGGAACACACACAATCCAACCACCAGTGCATTTATGCAACGCCAACTCATTGTATTACGCAAACAAAATCCAGCGACACTGTTACGCTACAAGTGGGTGCCTTACGAACAAATCTCCTACGATATGAAACGTGCCATTATCGTTGCAGAGGATAGTAAATTTATGCGACATCATGGTTTCGATTATGATGCCTTGCAAGCTGCTTTGAGTAAGATTTTAATAGAAGGCAAGATAACCGCTGGCGGTTCTACCATCAGTCAACAGTTGGCAAAGAATCTGTTTCTCTCAAGCAAAAAATCACTGTGTCGCAAAATACAGGAAGCAACCATTACATTAATGCTGGAAAACATGATGTCAAAACGGCGCATTTTGGAAATTTACTTGAATATGATTGAATGGGGAAACGGCGTATTTGGTGTACAAGCTGCAGCGCGTTACTATTTTGGCATCCCCGCCTCATCTCTCAACGCAGAACAAGCCACCTATCTTGCCGCAATGATTACCAATCCACGGCATTATGATAAAAACCGCAAGTCGCAAAAATTATTAAGAAAAAGTAAAATTTTACTTAAACGATTACATTTACATGCTGCAGAAATTCCGTGATACCACTCCAGATTTTATTTTAACTTAACTTTCTCTAACTCTTTACCAGTTAAACCTTGCATAATATTAGTACAATAGTTTTTGTTGGCTATGTCGCAATTAACTATTGGTTTTTGTTAACTCTCTAATTGTACTTTGATTATTGAGACTATCAAGTCAATGGTTAATAAGGGTTTTATAAATTCTTAAATCAAATTCAACATTTAATTGTGACATAGCCTTTTTGTTCATTCGTCTAATAATCGTAAAAGAACGCTATTTTGTTATCAGATAATCTGCCATGATCGAAAAAATAATCAAGGAGACCTTTGCAAAACCCATTTTTTAACAAGTACGGTCGTTACTTTGAATAATTGATGTGTTTTAGCCGATCTTAATCATGAAAACTGCGGAACAAGCGATTTACTATCCTATTTACTATTTAAAAAGCAGACGTTTCCTGTATTACTAAATTTTGTACAAATAATTTGGGTAGCCTTTTCAAGTTATACGTCATAGCCTGCAGAATATGCCAAGCATGCGCTTTGGCCAAACCGCAGTAACGTAGGAATTTACTTCCAAACCAACGCGCCTGGATGCCATTCTTGATGCCGCGTGATTTCAAAGCCTAACGGTGCTTCTGGCTACAATAGGCCTTGTCGCCATACACTCGGGAACCTGGTTTGATTGCGGCCTTATCGAGTAATTTAAGCATAGGTTGGCTGTCATGTTGATTTGCAGGAAAAATCTGATCAAACACTTACTGAGTCTTCCATACAAAAACAGAACTTAGCAGAACTGCAGCGTTTACTCGACACACTTCATCCGTCTGACATCGCCCATATTCTGGAAGCCTTACCATTGAATGACAGGCTTCTGATCTGGAACTTAGTTAAAGCAGAATATGACAGTGAAGTTCTGCTGGTTGCTTTATTAGGTGTTCTCATACCTTTAGCACTGAATAAATGTGGGCGCGACCCAGCAATTGGCTCAAGCGTACTGAGCAAACAAAGTTAGCTCATTGCAATTACTTTTTTATTTCAGTAGTTGCTGCCTTCCTTGGAAAGACTGATAAAAATTTTTTATATGTCAAGTGAGGTAACAACAGGTATAGGGGCATACGTATCCAATGACTTCGTGAATACAACAAAAAGCGTGCAAACAAAGCACTTCGAGCCGGCTTGTCTGGATGCAGTGGTAACAAAGCTAGTGGAACCAATTTATCCATCAACCATAACTGAATCCTCCCCGGCCGCTCATTCAGTTTATCTGCAATAGCCGCAGGTATAGAAGTTTTAAGAATGACTTGGCTAAAATGTAAGCCATAAAACAGAGGCCGACCTAAACGTAACTGGTTTGCTCGTTCTATTAACTTTTTCCAAAAGTCAGCTTCTTTGTTACTAAAGAACTGCAACAAATCGTGAATATCCAGTAAATCACGTAAATCATCGCTCAGCTCATTATTTTGAAACAAGTTTACTGCACAATGGAGCACCATATCCACCGGACTCAGTATCTGGGTATTAACGTCTTCAACAACAACAGCTACTTCAAAAAACAAATCAGTGTTTATTTTCAACTTACTAGTTAACGGTGCAATCGTATGATGAATGTCGACTTCAGTTTCTCTTTCGGTATGTATTAAGGGTGGTATTTCGTGACTCCATACACGGTAATAGTTTTCATCATAGCTTGAAAGTTTATTCTGTTGCCATCCCTTCTGCTTGAGAGTGGATTCGACACACAAAAGATCACTTCTTGCGACCATAAAATCCAGATCAACATAAACCCGACCATCCGATTTGGGTAAACCAGCCAATGCGTAAGCAACCCCCTTTAATACAATCACAGGTATCTCAACACCCTGTAAAGCCCATAAAACTCTGTTTAGCTCCCAGTGTGTTTGTTGCTGGAGTTTTCTTGCTTGGATAAGACCGGAACGCAGTTGATTCGCCGCCCGTATTGGAATATTTTCTAGTAATGCGCTATTATTTAGTTCAACCGCTAATCGACCCAGCAGCTTTACTTTCCTGGCTTGCCTAATCAATAACTCCCATTCTGATGTATTTAAACCAACCAAACTGCCAGGACTATTCAAGGCATCTAACAATAATCTGTGATGACTCTGTTGCGTGTACGACATTAATTTGTCAAATCATTCATGGCGTTGATTAAATCATCAAAATCAGAATAAACCAGTTGATAACAATCACAAGTTTTTATTAGGTGGGTAACAGCCTGAAACCCTGATTCCCCCATCACCTCATAGTTGAATGAATTGTTTGCCAATAACAGAAAAGCTTCAGAATCAGGCAACTGTTCCAGTCTCAGTGGTGTGTCAGCAACCCATTTAGGAAAAACAATCCAACGCGCCTTTGCAGATTCCCTAGAGCGAACAATGCTTTCCTTAGGTGGACAAACATGCGCAATTGTACCTTTCTGCGTATTCGGTATTTTCTGTCCAAGTTGCGCTTCAGGTAAGTAGTTCTCAATGACACCAATGGATTCATTCTTGAGAGGCATTAATCTTGGTATAGGGAGAAACTCTCCTCGCTGAGGATCCAACAGTCCAAATTCATCAGAAAATAAACGATATCCTCGATGTACCAAAGCGACGCATAGGGTTGTCTTGCCACTACCTGGCAAAGCAGGCGCCACGATAACTTGGCCATTTCTCTCGACAACGGCAGAATGGAATAGTAGCAAGTGATTTACTCGCACCGCAATAGAAAGATTAATTCCCCACTCAAGTGCTGCGAGTGCTTGCTCTTCAGGAAGAATTGGAAATGGTGACTGTCCGTCAAGAAGAAAACGAACATGCGAAGTAAAAGGTCTTTTTATTGAGCGAGCTGATACGACTCGCACATGAAATTCAGCAATATCATTCTCTACCAACTCATAATCTTTATAGAGAAGATATAACTGATTAGCAAAAACTGTGGAAGTTACGTTAATTTGTACGTTAAAAGGACCGACCCTAACCCTAATACCCTGATTCGAAAGTAATACTATAAATCTTTCTAATGTAATTTGACCGACCGTCACATCGAAGATTCTTTCTCTACTTTCTCTATCAATCCCAGCTCATTAAAACGATTAAGTATAGAAATAATTTGTTGGGAAAATTGTTGATTGAGACACAATTCAAATTGGGCTGCCAGACTCTGGCAAATATCATCTGTTGATGCAGGAGATTGAGCAAGATCTAAAATAATTTGCATCCCCATCTGATTTAAAAAATGAGTCTTTCCAGAATCAGGCTGATATAAGGTAAACTCCTCATTCCATTCCTCAATTCTAAGACATGAAAAGCCAATCGGCCGCCAATAAACTTTAGAAGACACTTACTTACTTACCAAAAATGCATTTATCAAATAATGATGCAACTAGAAAGTTATTGTAACGTTCCCATTCACAGCAATAGAATTCCATGCATTTGCGGAAACCAGAATACCACCAGCATTATTACATTGAGCTGCTTGACCATTTAAAGATGACGGGGGATTATGAACGATAGCAGTTGCATCACTCCCAATATCAACAGTACCATTTTCAAGAACGGTACTGTCCGAACCAGGTACAACACAAATTAAATCTCCATTAGCCGTTTTTGCAGCAGTGTCTGGATCTGGATGAGGTCCTACAAGATTACTTGTCCTAGCCAAGGCCGCACCACTATGCAAGGTCATAATCACGGGAATTGCCACTGCACTTTTGAGTAGCCGCCTTCTCTTACTCTTTGACAAACCATCTTCTGAAGCTTTCAATATTGGCTGTTCTATAACTTTCTGTAGCTGTCCGTCAGTGTTTTTATTATCTTCAATCATTTCTATTAGTCTCCCACAATAAATGGGCCAAAAAATTGTGCAGATGTACGCACATATGCACACCACCTTTATATTAATCAGCGTGACAACAAATTAATAATACAGTATATCCACTTTACTTTTTAAATAAAATGCTATTTATTCACTCAAAAATTAAAATATCAAATTAGATACTCAATTCAAGTTATCAATAATTTTCTCTTTACCTTAATTAAATAAGCAAAATACATGCCAAACTCAGATAAAGTTATTAATTGATTAAATACAGTACGTTAAAATAAGACACTATAATTAGAATAAATTCTTTCCATAAACTGTAAAAAAATTCGACAGTTATAACGGTCAACTGTAAAAACAACAATTACTGTTACATTGATACACTCGTATTATTTTTTCTGTGTATTAATTGATATAATACTGGCAATACCAATAGCGTTAAGACCGTAGAGGATAAAATACCGCCAATCACCACTGTTGCCAGTGGTCGCTGCACTTCTGCGCCAATACTTGTGGCTAGTGCCATGGGAACAAATCCAATTGCATCCGTCAAGGCGGTCATTAATACAGGACGCAACCGTGTTAGCGCACCAGTTTGGATCGCATCATTTAGCTTATAACCTTGTTCCTGCAGATTACGAATAAATGACAGCATGACTAACCCGTTTAATACGGCTATGCCAGAGAGCGCAATAAATCCCACGCCTGCAGAAATGGACAAGGGAATGTCACGTAACCACAAAGCCAGCACACCGCCAGAGAGCGCAAATGGAACACCCGTAAACACTAACAATCCATCACGAAAATTTCCAAACATTAAGTAGAGCAAGATAAAAATCAAACCCAGTGCCATGGGAATCACGATTTGGAGACGTTCTGTTGCAGAAGTTAATTGTTCAAATTGCCCGCCCCATGCAATCCAATAACCCGCTGGAATCTGCACTTGCTCAGCAATTCGCACTTGCGCTTCGTTCACAAATGAACCCAAATCTCGTCCGCGGATATTTGCGCTCACAACTGCTCTGCGTTTTCCATTTTCTCGACTGATTTGGTTCGGCCCCTCGGTAACATTAAAACTTACCATCTCACCTAACATAACAAAGGCAGATGAATTTACACGTGCTCCAGGGAGTCTAATAGGCAAACGCTTGAGTGCTTCAATATTACTACGTAGCTGTTCGGGCAATCGAACCTGTAATTCAAAGCGCCGATCACCTTCATATATCAGACCGGTACGCTTACCACCCACAGCAATTGTGATCACATCTTGCACATCAGACACATTTAAACCATAACGCGCCATCTTAGTACGATCCATTTGGATGGAAAGCGTTGGCAAACCAGTAAGCTGTTCAATTTTTACATCGGCTGCACCCGGCACAGATCCCAGTATGTTTTCTATCTGTTCTCCCACGGAATACAGGGTTTCCACATCATCACCAAATACTTTAACCGCAACATCTGCTCGCACACCCGATATCAATTCATTAAAACGCATTTGTATGGGTTGGGTAAACTCATAGTTATTGCCAGGCACACCCTGTACAGCTTTCTCCATGGCCGCAATTAATTCGCCTTTGGTTCGATACTGTCTCGTCCATTCGTCTTGCGGTTTCAGTATGATAAAAATATCTGCCACACTTGGAGGCATTGGGTCGGTCGCAACCGCTGGCGTGCCAATTTTGGAGAAAACCCTGTCAACTTCAGGAAATGTCTTAATTTTCAGCTCTAGTTCATTTTGCATTTCGATTGCTGCAGTCAGGCTTGTCCCCGGAATACGTAGCGCATGAAGCGCGATATCTCCCTCATTTAGACTCGGTACAAACTCACTACCCATACGACTTACCAGCAACCCAGAAAGCGTCACGATAACTACAGCAAGCGTGACAGCGAGTGCTTTATGTTGCATAGCAGCAGTCAGTGCGGGCAAATAAATTCTTTTTGCCCACATTACTATGAAAGTTTCTTTATCCTCTACTTTACCGGATAAAAACAGCGCAATCGCTGCTGGAACAAATGTTACAGAAAGAATAATTGCCCCAAACAATGCGATCACAACTGTAAAAGCCATCGGATGAAACATTTTTCCTTCCACACCCGACAATGCAAAGATCGGTATGTAAACGATCATAATAATGAGCTGGCCATAAAGTAACGCACGTCGCGCTTCCTTGGATGCAGTAAAAACGACAACCAAACGCTCAGCAAGCGTTAATGTTCTACTTAATTTTGTCTGCTCTTTAGCCAAATGTCGAATACAGTTTTCAACAATAACGATAGTACCATCCACAATAATTCCGAAGTCCAACGCACCCAGACTCATTAAATTCGCACTGACATGATTAACCACCATTCCGCTGAAGGTAAATAACATTGATAGCGGGATAACCAACGCGGTAATCAGTGCTGCACGCAAGTTTCCAAGAAATAGAAATAACACCACAATTACCAAGATAGCACCCTCAACCAAATTGGATGCTACTGTCTGAATAGCTTTATCTACCAAGGTTGTACGGTTATAAACGGGAACTACGACGACACCTTCTGGCAAACTACGATTAATCTCTATCAATTTATTCGCAGCTGCTTGGGACACAATTTGGCTGTTTTCTCCAATCAACATATGTACCGTACCCAATACAACTTCTTTGCCATCTTGTGTCGCCGCGCCATTGCGTAACTCCTTACCAAGCAAGACATCAGCAACATCCTTAATTCGTACTGGCACACCCTGTCGACTACTTAGAATGATCTCACCAATTTCAGCCATGTTTGCCACTTGCCCAGGAACCCGGACCAGATATTGTTCTCCTCTTTTCTCGATATAACCTGCACCGATATTCAGATTATTTCGCTCCAGTGCCGTGATGACATCTTGGAGTGTCAAGCCAAACGAAATTAGTTTTTCAGGATAAGGCGTAACATGAAACTGTTTAACAAAACCACCAACCGAATTAACCTCTGTCACCCCTTTAACTACAAGTAGCTGTGGCCTAATAATCCAGTCTTGAATCTCACGTAAGTCAGTGGGGGTATACACCGTACCGTCTGGTTTTTTTGCGCCGTGCTCGGCATCAACCGTCCACATGAATATTTCTCCCAATCCTGTAGAGATCGGGCCCATGGTGGGTTCTATCCCAGTGGGTAATTTACTTTTTGCTTCCTGAATGCGCTGACTCACTAATTGACGCGCGAAATAAATGTCCGTACCTTCGTTGAAAATAACAGTAACTTGGGACAAACCATATCGGGAAATAGAGCGGGTATAATCGAGGCTGGGGAGACCTGCCATAATTGTTTCAATGGGAAAAGTCAGGCGTTGCTCGGCTTCTACTGGTGAATAACCAGGTGCTTCTGTATTAATTTGCACCTGCACATTCGTGATATCTGGAACCGCATCAATAGGAAGGTTCTGATAACTATATATTCCAAACACTGCCATTGCGAGTACTGCCACCAAGACAAGACCACGATAATTTATAGACGCTTGCAAAATACGCTCAAACATGATTTCGTCCTTCGCTGAAAATTCGATTTATCTCGCCAATTATGTTTTTGGTGACGACTACTTAGTGGTCGTGTGATGCGCCAAACTTACCCAGTTCGGCCTTGATAGCAAAACTGTTACCGGCTGCATATTGCTCTCCAGCAGACAACCCATTGAGCACCTCCACCATTTTTCCATCACTGCGCCCCAATTCAAGAGGACGCGCTTCGAAGTATTCACCATAGCGCCCAAAGACCACCGTCCAATCATGTAGTGTCTGTAACGCATCTACTGATACAGCGACTGGCACCTGAATTGCTTCCGCTATCAGTGCTACGTTGATAAACATACCGGCACGCCATTGCATGGCTTTATTCTCAAGCGTTATGCGCGCATCAGCGGTACGCGTTTGCTCATCAATCATTGCACCGATATAAGACACAATTCCTTCACCTTTGGAATCAGATGCCGTTGCGGTAATAACCGCCTCCTGCCCAATCTTGATTACACCCAAATCTTTCGGATAAACAATGAGCTCTGCGTACATTGTCGAAACATCCGCCAGGGTATAAATCTCCGTGTCTTCTTTGACAACCGCACCTCTTGCTATCATCTTGGTAATAACAAGCCCAGAAATAGGCGCACGAATTTCGTAACGGGTAAGATTTTTTTTGTGGCGTATTGTGTCTGGCCGTTCACCAAAAGAACGTAGTTTTGCAGCGGCAAGTTCCAATGCAATTTCAGCTTCACTCAATAGTTGCTGAGCAGCGAGATAATCTTGCTTGGCAGTTATTTTTTCTTCCCACAGCAACTTTTCTCGCTCAAAAGTAGTCTGAGCCAAAGTCAATCGTTTCTGAGCTGCAAGAAATTGACTACGCAGTTCAGCTAATACTTGGCTTTCGATAACTGCCAGCACATCACCTTTATCCACTTGTTGCCCAAGATGATGCTCAACGGCAACAACAACACCCGGCACACGTGGCACCACGCGCACAACATTATGATGGTTAAAAGCGATCACACCCGGAAGCTGAAGCGTGGGTTTAATGATTGCCGGAGCTGCAGTTTTTATTTCAATACCTGTGCTTCTTAATGACGCTTCGGACATTTCTATACGCGCTTCAATTTGACTATAGTCCCAATGCAATGTTTTACCCTGCCATTCAGCAGCTATTGCCACATCAAAAGAATGGGGTTCTTCTACTAATTGATCACCAAGTAGATAATCACCTTCAGCTTTAAATCTGACTAATTGTGCGGGCACACCAAGCCGAGATAATGTGATCGCAACTTTGGCTGCAGTGGGTGGCAGCAGTTTTCTGTTTTCATAAAGATAAAGTCGAAATTGTGGTGGCACACCTTTTTCAAAAATGGTCACTTCTATACTGAAGTTATCTGTCGTAAATATTCTGCCACCTTTGGGTCCTGTTATCTCCTCATCGCGATCTTTGTAATTGGTGTCCGCACCTACACTATTTGATCCAGCGTCATGTTTATCATCTTTAGGAACAGCTTTATCCCAGCCAAGAATCAACCCACCCAGTATTACACCTATTGCAACCACAAGAATTATTGGTTTTATTTTGGTTCTATCCACAAATTGCTCCTTAAATCCATCAAGTTAGCATTAATGGCGCACTAGTCACTCTTTAAGCTGCTATCAATGGGTGCGGCAATTAAACGCTCCATCTCATTAACAAGACGCTGGTAATTTACAAGTGCACGCAAATATAATGCCCGATTCTGAAACAAAGTGCGTTGCGCATCCAACAATTCGAGGAACCCAAATTTACCCAACTCATAGCCTCGCTGAGCAATTCCAAAAGCTGCTTTGGCCCCAGGTAATATTTCATCGCGTAACGTGCCGATCTCATTATCTGCCGCTGTGAGTCCTTCATAAGCCTGCATCAGCAAAGTTCTCAATTGTAAGTCAGTCGCTGCCCAATCATCCATCGCTTTGTCAACACGCTGATGCGCTGCCAACAAATTACCCTGGTTTCGATTAAACAGTGGAAGCGGCATAGAAAAAGCAAATAAAGCGGTTGTATCATGAGGATGTGCATAACGCCTGACACCCGCATTAACAGTTATATCAGGAATACGTCGTGCTTTTTCTAGTTCCAATAGTGCTTTGCGTTGCTCCAAGTTTATCCTGCTACCTAACACAGTGGGATTAACCCGAAGTCGTGCTACAAGCACACTGAAATCTGGTATTGCAACAAACGACTCAAGGTTACCCAATGCATACTTAAATTTTGGCATGGGGTTCCCCCACAACAAAGTTAACTGCTTACGCGCAACGACTAATTCACGCTGCGCCTGCTTCAATTCAATTTTTGTCGTGGCAAAAGCCACTTTGGCCTTGGTCTCCTCGATAGGCGGCGCTTTACCTGCTTGAACACGTTTCATGGCTGTGTTGACGACCTTCTGGGCCAACGCTTTACTCTCGTCTGCAATTCGCAATCGTTCTTGACCCACCAACACATCAGTAAATACATTAGCTACTTGGGTAATTAGATCCAAACGTTTGGTTTCATAAATCTGTACAGCCTGTTCTTGACCCAGTGATGCTGCACGGGATCGAGCAGATCGTTTTCCACCTATTTCAATTAGCTGGCTGATTCGAATCGATGTAAATCGAGCACCGGGGCTATTGGCGCGCGTACCCATATCCTCAATATCAAACAACAACTCTGGATTAGGCAACAATCCTGCTTGCAGTGTTATACCCTTCAATGCACGTTTTTCTTTGGCAAAAGCAGCTAATTCAGGATTATGTAGCAATGCAAACTGAACCGCATCACGTAAAGTAAGTTCGGCCATTTCTTCGGGCAGAGGCTGTTGAACACGACCTGTTTCCTGATTCAGGAATATATCGGTGGGACTATTTTCAGCCACTGATGATGGGACGAAACCAAATATTAAAACTAATAACGCAACCGTTATCCAATAACAACGCCAGGAATGTAATGTCACGAATAATACGTTGAAATTCATGATACTTCCTCTACAAGACTTACGTTCGATTTACAATTGGTCAAACTTTGAATGAAACAATCTCGGCACAGTTGTTAAAAATGTAGCAGGACACACTAAATGAATAATACTTGGGTCAATCCACCCCAAACATCTTTTTCACGTCCATTATTAATACGCGTCAGACTGGGCCTAAAACCTTAATAAAGAAAGGTATATCGAGGAGGATGAAGTGGTGACTCCAGAATTGATTCGGGGATTGCAACAGGAATATACACCGCTAAAATTTCTTTACCTACCGCAATAGGTAGCAACGGCGGAAGCGCAAAGAAAAAAGGCTGATATTGCCCAGCTGCATGAAGACATAATTGTGTCGCAACTTCCAAATTCTTATCATCAGTAAAATTATTATGCTGATAAAATTCCTTTTGTGGTAAAGAAGACTGTGTACCTTGATAATGCTTAAGCTCATGCGCAAACACCTCACCTTGAAATGCCCAACCAAACGCACTCGTTAGCAAACTAACACATAAGACTAAAACCACGGAATTGATCATTGGATGCTTATTCATGAATACGGATTATATACTTGCTCAGCAATACTGCCCATTAAACTTAAGTTGAAATCAACATTCTTATAGAATAATAATTAATTACACAATCTCTATCCCTTCAAATTTCAACATCTCTACCAGTGCAATGAGTGGCAATCCAACCAAAGCATTGGGATCATCCCCTGTCATACGTTCAATAAGAATAATACCCAGTCCTTCAGATTTTGAACTACCCGCACAGTGATAAGGTTGTTCTCTATTGAGGTAATGTTCAATTTGTTGGTCACTCAATTCACGAAATTTGACATAATAAGGAACAACTTGTGTTTGCATGTGATTGTTCCGACTGTTAAAAAGACTTAATGCTGTGTAAAATATAACCTCCTGACCACGCATCAAACGTAATTGTTTAGTCGCATTAGCATGATTGAGAGGCTTTCCTAGGTATACGCCTGCCAGCACAGCCACTTGGTCAGCACCTATAATAAGTGCATCAGGATAATTTTCAGCAACAGTGCGAACCTTTGCTTCAGCTAAACGTGAAGCAGTCTCTTCCGGTGTTTCATCGGACAAAGGAGTTTCGTCTATTTCTGGACTAACTATTTCAAATGGAAACTGCAACCGTTGCAATATTTCTTGGCGATATATTGAGCTTGATCCTAATATAATTTTCTGAGTAAAATTTTGTATTTTCAAAATTTCCTTTGTCTCTCTATAAAGTTTTGACACTTAAAGATAAAAAATATACCATGCGCGCCTTATGTCTGCACGATTTGTAATAGACACGTTCGATTTTGTGCGTAATGCGGGAGAGCATTATGGTAAAATCCCACTCGTCGAGCTTGATCGATTACGCGATTACCTATCCAACAATGATGGTGAACTGGCTTACAACATCAATGGAATACTTGATGAAGACAGAAGACCTGCTTTACATATAGCAGTAAAAGGCAATTTACATCTTCGCTGTCAGCGCTGTCTAGGGAAATTAGTGCACATATTGGATTTACAAACAAAACTATTGCTCGTAAACAATGAAGTTGAGCTTGATCAATATTATGAAGATGATTCAGTTGATGCTATTTTGGCAACACCCAGTATAGATGTCTGGCATCTAATTGAAGATGAAATAATTCTCGGCCTGCCTGTTTCATCGCGCCACCGAGAAAATGAATGTGAAATACGCAATCAGGTTGAAAACAACAAAGCAAATAAAAAACAATCAGAACATCCTTTTGCTGCACTGGCAGCATTAAGAAAAACACATTGAATTAAGGAGTGACCCATGGCTGTTCAACAAAACAAAAAATCTCCATCGAGACGTGGCATGCATCGTTCACATGATTTTCTAACCAAGCCACCACTGGCCATAGAGCCCAGTACTGGGGAAGTACATTTACGTCACCATATTAGCCCCAACGGTTACTATCGCGGCAAAAAAATTATCAAAACCAAGAACGACTAGAAATAAAGCTCTGCTGCTACAGATTTCACCAAACACATAGAAATAATAGCCTTTCCTAGCCATAAGAGCATCAAAAAATTGGATATTACAGTAGCAATAGACTGCATGAGTGGCGATCATGGCCCCCATGTAACCATCCCTTCAGCTATTGATTATCTTCGCAATGATCCTGATACCAATATTATTCTGGTGGGGATACCTGACGCCATTCAAGCAGAACTGCGCGCTACAAACACGACATTAAGTCCACGAATAAGACTGCATGCAGCAAGTGAAGTCGTCAACATGGATGAATCTCCTGCACTGGCATTACGTGGAAAAAAAGACTCTTCGATGCGAGTTGCTATTGATCTCGTCAAAACTGGCGAAGCTCAGGCTTGTGTCAGCGCCGGAAACACAGGCGCATTATTAGCAACATCCCGATTTGTGCTAAAAACAATTCCAGGTATTGATCGTCCGGCACTTGCAGTTATATTACCAACTATCACCGGTCATACCTACGTATTGGATCTCGGTGCCAACGTTGATTGCACTGCAGAACACTTACTTCAATTTGGTGTAATGGGTGCCTCCTTGGTTTCTTCGGTAGAAAACAAAATAGCACCCAGTATTGGTCTACTGAATATCGGTGAAGAAGAAATTAAAGGTAATGAGATCGTGAAGCAAGCAGCAGTGTTATTACGTAATAGCGGCCTGAATTTCTATGGCAATGTTGAGGGTGACGATATTTACAAAGGAACAACTGACATAGTAATTTGTGATGGTTTCGTCGGCAACATAACCTTAAAAACCTCAGAGGGTTTAGCGCAAATGCTGGCGACTTATTTACGTGAAGAATTCAATCGCAACTTACTCACAAAACTTACTGGAATAATTGCAAAGCCCGTCATTAATGCCTTTAAACGCCGGGTAGATCATCGCCAATATAATGGCGCCAGTCTATTAGGGTTACGTGGCATTGTTATTAAAAGTCATGGCTCCGCCGACAATTATGCATTTTGCTGCGCTATTAAATTTGCTGTTGATGAAGTACGCGGTGGAATGCTACGTCGCATTACTGAGTGCGTTGCAGAACTCTCTCATCAATCTCAACCTTCTTCAATAATAATTGCGAAATAATGTATTCAAGAATCATTGGCACAGGCGGTTACCTACCAGAAAAGGTTCTCACTAACCACGACCTTGAGAACATGGTAGACACCAGCGACGAATGGATACGCAGTCGTACCGGTATTACTCAGCGCCATATCGCAGCAGATGACCAAGTAGCCAGCGACCTGGCACTCAATGCCTGTCAAATGGCGATGCATGCTGCAAATGTAGTCGCTGAAGACATTGATCTGATCATCGTTGCTACCACAACCCCAGACATGATCTTCCCCAGTACCGCCTGTATTTTACAAGAAAAACTCGGCGTGAAAGATTGTCCCGCATTTGATATACAAGCAGTCTGTAGTGGCTTTGTCTATGCACTTGCAACAGCTGATATGTTTATTCGCTCAGGCAAATGTCGCAATGCATTGGTAGTTGGTTGCGAAATTTATTCAAAAATACTTGACTGGAGTGATCGCAGCACCTGTGTATTGTTTGGCGATGGTGCAGGTGCCGTATTATTAACCCAAAGTGAACGACCTGGAATACTTTCTAGTCATCTGCATGCCAATGGAAATTATAGTAACGTCCTCTCAGCGCCCGGAAGTATTTGTGGCGGGAAAGTACAAGGCAACCCATACATTAGTATGGAAGGCAATACAGTCTTTAAGTTTGCAGTCAAAGTCTTGGAAGAAGTGGCTCAAGAAGCCATTGCTGAAAATAATTTGCGAACATCTGACATTGATTGGCTCATCCCTCATCAGGCAAACATCCGCATCATAAAATCCACAGCAAAAAGAATTGGTATCCCGATGAAAAAAGTAGTCACTACTGTAGACAAACATGGAAATACCTCAGCAGCCTCCATTCCACTTGCATTAGATATTGCTGTACGCGATGGACGCATTAATTCTGATCAACATGTGCTGCTTGAAGGGGTTGGCGGCGGATTTACTTGGGGGGCGGTTTTACTCCGCTGGTAATCTATGAAATTTGCATTCGTATTTCCGGGTCAAGGATCACAATCAATTGGCATGATGCGTGGATTTGGGGACTTGCCCACTGTACGCGAAACCTTTACTGAAGCATCAGATATACTCAGTGAAGATTTCTGGACAATGATTAACGATGGCCCGGCTGATGATATTAATATTACAGTCAATACACAGCCACTAATGCTCACAGCTGGTATTGCTGTGTATCGCGCCTGGACAAACCTAGGTGGCACAAAACCAGCCTTTTTAGCTGGTCACAGCCTAGCTGAATACACCGCGTTGGTTGCTTCAGATGCGCTCACTTTTGCTGATGCATTATCATTAGTACGTTTTCGGGCACAAGTAATGCAGCAGGCAGTACCTGAAGGGGTTGGTGGCATGGCAGCAATCTTGGGGCTAGATGATAATGTCATACGTTCAGTATGTAGCGAAGTAACCGATCACTCTGATGGGGAATCACTTGAACCAGCAAACTTTAATTCACCGGGGCAAGTAGTCATTGCTGGGCATCGGAATGCCGTATTAAAAGGTATTGACTTAGCCAAATCAAAAGGTGCAAAACGTGCCGTCATGTTACCTATGAGCATTCCTTCACATTGCTCACTGATGAATCCGGCAGTAAAAGGCATGCGACAACAATTAGAAAAAATTACACTGCAATCACCAACAATTCCTATTTTACATAACGTTGATGTACAGATGCATCATGACGCAACATCTATTAAAGATATTTTGGTTCAACAATTATATAGTCCCGTAAGATGGGCTGATACTATTCAAACGTTAGCCACTGCTGGCGTGACACATATTGCAGAATGTGGGCCTGGAAAAATTTTAACAGGGCTAAATAAGCGCATAGATAAGAATATACAAAATTTGTCACTGACGGATAGTGAAGCAATCAGGCAAGCCAAAAATATACTCAATTAATTTAATAATGAATATTTACTACTTACTGTCATAGCACTCGTTATGGAGATATAATGTTAGAAAATAAAATAGCCTTGATAACAGGTGCCAGTCGTGGTATTGGACAAGCTATTTCACTTCAACTTGGTATGCATGGTGCAACGGTAGTCGGTACTGCCACAACCCAAAATGGAGCCGATGCCATCAGTCAACAGCTGAATAAAGCAGGCATAAAGGGTATGGGCATCGCATTGAATGTGAATGATGCGGAACAAATTAGCATTACCATACAAGCGATACGAGAAACATTTGGCGAAATTGCAATACTGGTCAATAATGCCGGAATCACTCGTGACAACTTATTGGTTCGCATGAAAGATGAAGAATGGGATGAAATCATAGAAACCGACTTAAAATCAGTATTTCGTTTAAGTCGCGCAGTACTCCGCGCCATGATGAAAGCTCGTTCTGGGCGTATTATCAACATCTCCTCCGTAGTAGGTTCTATTGGGAACCTGGGACAAACGAATTATGCAGCAGCTAAATCAGGTATGTTTGGTTTTAGCAAATCATTGGCTCGTGAAGTAGGTAGCCGCAATATTACCGTGAATTGTATTGCGCCAGGCTTTATTGATACTGACATGACTCGCTCGCTCACTGACGAACAACAACAAAATTTGATACAACATATCCCTTTAGGAAGACTCGGGCGTCCTGAAGAGGTAGCCTCTGCGGTCGTCTTTCTTGCCTCACCAACTGCAGGGTATATTACAGGCACAACATTACAAGTGAATGGTGGGATGTATATGGATTAATATTTATTTAATAAAGTTACGCTACAACATATTAAGCGTCCTTTAACTCAGAAACTTTTTATACAAAAACGTCTTTGTAACAACTTTATTCACTCACCTACATTCGTGAATTCTAATTATGTTTCAGTTTTGCTAACATTGAAAATTTGTTAACATAGCAACTTTTTTCTTACCTGAAAAGGCATCTAGATGGAAAATATTGAGCAGCGCATTAAAAAGATCGTGGCTGAACAGCTTGGCGTAAATGAGGCAGAAGTCAAAAACGAGTCATCATTTGTGAACGACCTAGGAGCAGACTCACTAGATACTGTTGAACTCGTTATGGCATTAGAAGAAGCATTCGAATGCGAAATCCCAGATGAACAGGCAGAAAAAATAAATACTGTCCAAGAAGCTATTGACTTCGTTAATACTAATGCCAACTAATATTTTGTTTTAAGCACCTAAGAATCGGAGTCATTTTGTCCAAACGTAGGATAGTTATTACTGGGCTGGGTATTATTTCGCCTGTCGGAAATACAATTTCAAGTGCATGGGAAAACATTGTCTCGGGGAAATCTGGCATTACACAGATCACTCGATTTGACGCGTCCGCATTTTCTTCACGAATTGCTGGAGAAATTAAGGATTTTGATATTAAACAATACCTTCCAGCCAAAGAAGCACGCCGTATGGATACATTCATCCACTACGGCATGGCAGCAGCCATTCAAGCTGTCAAGGAAGCCGGCATTGAGGATACAAGCAAACTTGATGCAGAACGTATTGGTGTCAATATTGGTTCAGGTATTGGCGGCCTCCCAATGATCGAAAACACCGACTCCGCTTATCATGCTGGCGGCCCACGAAAAATTTCTCCTTTCTTTATTCCCAGTACCATCATCAATATGATTGCCGGTAATTTATCAATTATGTATGGCTACAAAGGGCCCAATATTGCTATTGTTACTGCCTGTACTACCGCAACACATAGTATTGGCCACTCTGCTCGAATGATTGAGTATGGCGATGCGGATATAATGGTTTCAGGTGGTGCAGAATCATGCCTGACGCCACTAACTGTTGGTGGATTTAGCGCTGCAAAAGCTTTGTCATCCCGTAATGACGACCCTGCCTCTGCTAGCCGACCATGGGATCAAGGTCGAGATGGATTTGTACTGAGTGAAGGTGCAGGCGTGCTTGTACTTGAAGAAATAGAACATGCTAAACGTCGTGGAGCCATGATTTATGCCGAACTAGCTGGATTTGGTATGAGTGCGGATGCTTATCACATGACTGCTCCGAGTGAAGATGGCGAAGGTGCTGCACGTTGCATGACAAATGCGCTGAAAAGTGCAGCTATTAATACCACCGAGGTGAATTATATTAATGCGCACGGTACTTCCACGCCACTCGGTGATATTGCTGAAACTAATGCAGTAAAACGCTGCTTTGGTGAATACTCGAAGAACCTTGCAATTAGTTCCACCAAGTCGATGACAGGGCATTTACTGGGTGCAGCAGGAGGCGTAGAAGCCGTATTTTCTGCACTCGCATTGCATCACCAGATCGCACCACCCACGATCAATATTTCAAATCAAGACCCACAATGTGACCTGGATTATATTCCCAATACAGCAAGAGATATGAAAATGGATATCGCTTTATCGAATTCTTTTGGCTTTGGGGGAACTAACGGAACATTAGTTTTTCGTAAAGTATAATTTATATACTGTGGGGCATGCATATACTCAAACACCTACTTCTTGCTACCTTACTAATAATCATTCTGTTTGCTGGATGGTTTTATCATCATGCTCATTCTGTCATACAACTTCCTGTTGTTCCCTATGAATTCTCAGTTGAACCTGGCAAAAACCTGAAAGGAATCACACAACAACTGGCTGATACTGGAATTCTTCCAAACAATTGGTCATTGATGCTGATTTCACGTTTTATGGGGAATGACTCATTACTCAAAGCTGGGGATTACACACTGACTAAAAATCTTTCACAAATAGAGTTACTCAGATACCTGATTAAAGGTGATGTAAAACAAAATAAGATTCAATTTCTTGAAGGTTGGACATTTTCACAACTTAGAGAAGCATTGAATAAGCATCCGGCAATTCAGCACGATACAGTTAATCTAAGTATTCAGGAAATACTAAGATTGATTGGAGCAGACGAAACAACAGCAGAGGGACTGTTTTTTCCAGACACTTACTATTTCGTAAAAAACAGTAGTGACGTAGAAATTTTACAACGTGCTTACCACACAATGCAGAATAATTTACTCTCCATATGGCCTACACGTGTAAAATCTTTACCTTTGACAACACCATACGAAGTTCTAATTCTAGCTTCTCTTATCGAAAAAGAAACCGGTTTGGAAAGTGACCGCGCTAAAATAGCAGGTGTTTTCGTTAATCGACTAAGATTGGGTATGCGCTTACAAACAGACCCCACAGTTATTTATGGCCTGAAAGATAAATTTGACGGCAATTTACGCAAAAAAGATCTACAAACTGATCAGCCCTATAACACCTACATACGCGCTGGCCTACCACCAACACCCATTGCCATGCCGGGATTGGCTTCAATCCAAGCAGCACTGATTCCTGCCGAAACGGACGCATTATACTTTGTTGCTAAAGGAAATGGAGAATCACAGTTTTCTACCAATCTAGCAGATCATAATCGTGCGGTAGCAAAATATCAGAAATGAAAAAGATAATGATGCTACCTATATCAAAATCTCACATTAAAACCAGTGGAGCTGCATGATACGATTTTCCATAGTAGTGCCCACTCTGAATGAATCAGAAAATATCGATATACTCTTAACTCGCTTATTTGCACTCAATCTCACACCTGGCAGTTTCGAAGTCATATTTGTCGATGATGGTTCAAGTGACGGTACGCCTGAACAAGTCCGTGCTTGGGAAAATCGCACTAATGTACGGCTTATCGAGAGGCGAGAAGAACCAGACTTAACTGCTTCGATTTTAGTAGGTGCCGCTATTGCAAAAAGTAATGTTGTTGTTGTAATGGATGCAGATCTGAGCCACCCACCAGAACAATTGCTCACAGTCGTTACACCCGTATTGGATGGAAAATATGACGTCGCGATTGGTAGTCGATATCAACCGGGGGGCAGCACTGAAAATTGGCCATGGTATCGACAATGGTTGTCTCGTGTGGGTGGATGGCTAGCACGCCCGATTTGTGACGTTAATGATGCCACATCTGGATTCTTTGCCTTCCGACATAAATTAGCAGAAACTATTCCTGGCAGTGCAAAGGGATATAAAATACTGCTTGAGTTACTCATGGCCAATCAAGGAAAACTTAAAGTAATAGAAGTACCCATTTGTTTTCGTGATCGCACGCTCGGCACTTCTAAACTATCTTTTTCTCATCAATGGACCTATCTGCAACGATTAATGGCGTTAGCAGGTGGAACAATTACACTCAATACTGCCAGTAAGTTTGCTTTGGTCGGATTTTTTGGTGTATTCATTGATGCATTCGTTTTTCAGTGGATGGTCAGTCAAGGCGCGGGGCTTGCCCTGGCACATTTTATGAGCTTTTTTGCTGCCGCAACTGTGAACTATACACTGAACTCGAAATGGGCATTTCGGCAACATCATGCTGGATATCTACACTGGCACCAATTTGGTCGCTTCCTGACAGTTGGTGCATTTGCTTTATTGCTGCGCGGCGGGGTACTGGCTTTACTCGTTTATGTCTGGCAAATACCCACCATACTTGCAATTTTTCCGGCAATTATTGCAACCGCAGTCGTTAATTATTTAGGTTCTGCTTTTTATGTATTTCCAAGCGAAAAGAATCTACCCTCGCTAGATATACGCTGGCGTGTTGCATCAATTGGCATTGTAATATTTATCATATTGTTACGTTTAGTCTACTTCGGTCAGGCACAACTCATTCCTGATGAAGCCTATTACTGGAGTTATGCGCAACATATGGATCTGAGTTTTTTTGATCACCCCCCCATGGTTGCTTGGTTAATCTGGTTAGGGACAGCCATTGCTGGACACAATGAGTTTGGTGTCCGCATTGGAGCATTTCTTTGCGGACTGATAGCAATGGGATTTCTCTATGCATTAGCAAACAATCTATACGACAAATCAACCGCTATGCGTGCGGTACTATTATTTTCTATTTTACCGCTGGGTTTTGCTTCAAGTTTTTTGATGACACCCGATGCACCATTGGTTGCCGCCTGGGCTGCCACACTTTACTACATGGAACGTGCATTGGTAGCAGATCGTAGTTCAGCCTGGCTAGGTATGGGTATTGCGTTCGGTTTGGGGATACTGTCCAAATACACACTGGGCTTATTAGGTATTGCCGCTTTGGTATTTGTCATCATAGACCCCACTGCACGCCGCTGGATGAAACGTCCACACCCATATTTTGCCGCGATGCTGGCAATAGCACTATTTTCACCTGTAATTATCTGGAATATTGAAAATAACTGGGCGTCGTTCCTGTTCCAGTCTACGCGCGTACTGGGAGGTGGCTATCATTTCTCCTCTCATTACCTGATTCTTCATATTCTTATCCTACTCACACCAGTAGGCTTTCTTGCTGCTGCACTAGCCTTATTCTCAAATGGCGAGCATAAAGACGAGCAATCTGCACACAGACGCCGACTATTCATCCGAATATTTACTGGTGTTCCTCTGATCATTTTTTTCACACTCAGCACCTTTGATTTACCTCGATTTCACTGGACAGGTCCGGTTTGGATTGCAATCTTACCAACCATGGCCTGGATGGTAGGGCAGACTGACTATCTACGTACCTTGGTAAACCGTTTACGTACAGCCTGGCGGCCAACAATTGTCGCATGTATATTTGGTTATGCATTTATGCTCCACTATGTAGTACTTGGCATACCAGGCATTCCTTACCAAATTTTTACGGAACATTATTTCTGGCGGGAAACAGTATCTGAAATTGAGCAGATTGTAGAAGAAGTTCAACAAGAAACTGGCAAGAAACCCATTGTTGTCGGCATGAGCAAATGGTCCGTTGCCAGCGCCTTATTTTTCTACAACAAGAATGGCGATGATATGGATATTCGTTCACGCAACATGTTTGGTGATAGTGGTGCTATGTATGATTTCTGGTTTCCATCACAGCCTCCAACAACACGACCAATCATTCAGGTAGGCATGAAGCGGCTCCATCTAGAACGCAATCGAGCAGGAGAGGATCTAGGCCAAATGCTCGATCAACCCGGAAAAATAGAATATCGTGTAATTGAGCGATATAAAACACCAGTACGACGCGTCTATTACCGTATAGCAAAAGGATTTTTAGGTGCACCTGCCTCACAACCCACGGCACAAATGACAAAAAATTTGTATATGGACTCACTACTGTCCCGTTAACTTTCACACCAAGTCCATCTGGCAATTGTTAGCAT
>CAXBGL010000003.1:0-41640 GCA_963975255.1 uncultured Nitrosomonas sp.
ATGCTAACAATTGCCAGATGGACTTGGTGTGAAAGTTAACGGGACAGTAGTGATTCCATATCATAAATTGTAAAACCTAACCTGATACACTTGCGTTTGCTCCTCTTTTGGGTCGATTGAAAGGCCCGTGCAACAACGCTCAACTGAAAGGTCGGATATACGTATGCAGTCACACCTTTCTGCTAAAACTAAAATTTCTTGCAAAATGGGAGAAGTCCATATAAGAATATTCCACCAGTTGCTGGAATTTTAACGCTGTACTCACTTGAATTGGGCATGCTCGCAACCGACAGACGCAATTATTCTATGACAAAGGAAGCAAGTGAGGACAAGCTAAAAACCAGAAAGCGAAACTTTGGGTACAAACTATATTTTTATTGATTCTACTAAGGATCAATAACCATAAAGGTTACAGACAAGAATTAAGCGCACTGGTGAAATACTCGGGCTAGATTATTTCATAATCCAGCAGATTGAAAATTCTTTTACGATGTTGTAGAACTTGTCGAACATCTTATCACTCAATAGACCCATAAATATATGCACCACTTATACGCCTTAATCATTTCGAGTTTAGTTGTAACAATCTGTGTGGTTCTTCATTACGAGGCCTTTCGTTTTTTGAGTCGATCGGTAGGGACGCATGTGCATAAACGTATCGGAGTGCTGGTTATAATGCTCGGGTTACTGCTAGCACATATATTAGAAATAATCGTCTTTGCTATAGGTTATATGCTCATGCAGCATAGTGCCGGATTGGGTCAAATAACCGGTATGAATGAAGGTAATTTTGTCGATTTTATATATTATTCATCCGTTGTTTATACTACGGTGGGTTTTGGAGATTTGCTACCGGTTGGTGGCGTACGTATGCTGAGTGCAGCAGAGGGTTTGGCTGGACTGGCGATGATTACTTGGTCGGCTTCTTTTACATTTATAGCGATGAAAAGATTCTGGCCGCACCCATTGGACGAGTCTAATAAGGATGATGAGGCTGAAATAAGGAAATAGATTAAAGCATAAATCAGCATTTCCCTTATTATTCAGTACAAATACTGCCGATAATGCATATGCAAACATGCAAAATCCTTTATACCTCGAGGTACTCGGTACACGCTCCGGGGATTTTTATTTGCATGCTACCTTTACCAAACTTTTACCGCATTAAGTAATGCGTTTACAGTGCTTTTAATAGTTCCAAATCTAATCGAATTGTTATTATGCGTTCCTCTATAAGCCTCCCAATCCCCTCTGTCATAAACATTTACAGTAATTACATCCCATCTTTTTCTGAAATGATTGTATACCCTAAAGATTCGATTTGCCAAATGCCATCAAATGGCCCGGCTGCAAACGAAGATAACGGCAGAAGAAACAGCGAAATTAATATTATTAATTTTTTCATGCTGAATCCTTGTTTTTTTTGTTATAAAAAAACCTGAATTGATACTGTTACCGCCATATCTCTTTGGAAAGCTTTACTCTTTGCACTGAATAATCATACTTCTTTTATTAACTCACAGCGTACAAACCATATTGACTGCCTGTAACAATCGCGTCTTCATCCTCATCCTTTTGGAGCACTCCGTATCCTCTGGCACCACATAGCTCTCCAGCCTTTTCATAACATGATCCCCATGTGAGACCTTTGCCGCTACATTCAATACTATGTCCTTGTTTACCGTCAGCGGTGTAAACTTCTTTGGAGGTCGCACATGCGCTTAGAACTGCAATGCAAAAAATGAGTAATGTATATTTCATAACTGCCCCTTTTTATTGTTTGTAGAGAGTTTTACAAATCACCTGATTTTATAAACTGCCTCGCGAACTACATCAACAATTTTTAGGTATTAGTGTATTGGCGTCAGACCTTACATCCTACAGATAATTTGTGAACTCACCATTTAGGCTGCTCATCTAGTTTGAATCCACCCATGCCTGGTCGCGCGGAGATCACGAATAATGATGGAATCAAATGGCTGCATATCAATCGACCCCAAATACCCATATACAGTTCAAACTAAAGTAAACCACCTCAGACCTGATAACGCGTGGGATCCTGCACACCTGCCGCATCAAAGCCAGCGCGTCGAATACGACAAGAGTCGCAGATTCCACAAGCAAACCCGGCTTCATCTGCCTGGTAACATGATATGGTTATACTGTAGTCAACACCCAGGGAAATCCCCTGCCGTATAATTGCCGCTTTGGTCAAACTAATAAGCGGCGCATGAATCGTTAATTTATTGCCTTCAATTGCAGTTTTAGTCGCCAAGTTAGCCATGCATTCAAACGCCTCAATATACTCTGGACGGCAATCTGGATAACCTGAGTAATCTACTGCGTTGACACCAATAAAAACGTCATGACAAGCAAGTGTTTCGGCCCATGCCAATGCCAGCGATAACATAATTGTGTTACGCGCAGGCACATAGGTTACTGGAATGTCCGTATCATCATCTTCTGTTGGGATATCAATAGACCAATCAGTAAGCGCTGATCCGCCGAAAACCGCGAGATCTATGTTAAAAATATGATGCGCATTTACACCCAAAGAACGCGCCATATTTTGCGCTGCGATTAATTCTGATTGATGGCGTTGACCATAGTCGACACTCAAAGCGTAGCATTCAAACTGCTGCCCACGGGCAATAGCGAGTGTGGTTGCAGAATCGAGTCCACCTGATAACAGGACGACAGCTTTGCGCATATTCACCACATATCAATCATAATGAGATGATTAGGCCCAATTTTTTCATCGTCCTGGGCTCTCTCCCCATAACAGCTTATGCAATTGAATCTGCATTCGTACGGGTATGTGGTCACGCAGTATCCATGCTGCCAGGATTACTGGATTTAGTGTTCCATAAACGGGAGAAAACAAGACTGGACAAATTTGCGCCAAATGTCGCGAGCGAATGGTTTCACATGCCCATTGATAGTCTGTTTCATCGCACAGTACAAACTTTATTTCATCCTGCCGCTTGAGGTAATCAAGATTGGCCCAGCTATTCTTTTCGATCTCACCTGACCCTGGTGTTTTAATATCCATTACTTTACAAACACGCGCATCCACTTTGGATATATCTAGTGCACCACTGGTTTCTAGTGATACTGAATAGCCCGCATCACATAAGGCTGAAAGTAGTGCTAGACATGATTTCTGAGCGAGCGGCTCACCACCTGTGACAGTAATATAATTGGACTGAAAGTCAGAAGCCTGTTCCAGAATGGCGGATATCGACATGTTCTCACCGCCAGTAAACGCATACGCTGTATCACAATAACCACAGCGCAATGGACAGCCAGTCAAACGTACAAATACTGTCGGTAAACCAACGCGACTGGTTTCTCCCTGTAGCGAAAAGAAAATTTCGCTAACACGCAAAATTTTTGTTTCAAGAGCTTGCACGGGGACTGATCACAAAAGATGGAAGTTTGCACTATAACGTAACAATGGCTAATCAGACGAGAAATACTTCACTACTTTATCGCAAAAAAATCTTTGTTATTTACGTTTAGCCAGACGCCGCTTGGCTTTTTCCGCCGCATCACTGAAAGGATAGCGTTCGATCAGATCTTTCAATGTTGCTTTAGCAGCTTTACTGCCCACGGTTTCTTGCTGACTACTGGCAATATTGAGTAAGGCATCCGGAATTTTGGTGCTATCGGGGTACACACTGATCAGCTTATTTTGCGCATCAATCGCTTTCTGAAAATCGCGCAATGCGTAATGCGCATTACCAATCCAATAAGCCGCACTGGGAGCCAGGCTGGATTTTGGATAGTTTTCCAGAAAGATTTCAAATTGTGAAATAGCACCTGCAAAGTCACCATTTTTGAATGCGTTATGCGCCACTTCATAAACACTATTTTCTACGGGGCTTGCTGGTTCAAGATTATTAACCGATGAGGGTTCGGTCACTACTGTGGATTCCTGTATGGGTGTTGCTGAACTGGTTGCTGAGTCTGAAGATTCAGTAACCACTGGCGCATTTGGGTCTTCGATGCGCCGCAAGCGGTTATCCAAATCAATGTAAAAATCTTTTTGTCGTTTCTGTAACAAAGCATTGTCGTTACTAAGCACTTCTACTTGCCCACGCAGCTTTCCCAGCTCAAGCTCAAGTGTTTCAACCTGAGTATAGAGTCTGAGTAGCCCTTTACTTTTAAGTGTCTCCTCCATCTTAGCGATACGCGTTTGCATCTCATCAACCTGGTTATTTAAAGCACTGATCTGTTCGCGTGCTTTATCGTCACCAAACAATGCAGCATAACTGACGTTACAACCAAATAAAAATAACAGCAGGAAAACCCGCATCAACATATTATTCACCCCGATAAATGATATCTGTGCGACGATTTTCCCCCAAGGATGATTCATCATTGTCCATTGCACGCGGCTTCTCTTCACCCAGGCTTACCGCTTCAATTTGTTCATCTCGAGCACCTGTCAGGGTCATCATGTTTTTCACACTATCAGCGCGACGCTGGCCCAGTGCAAGATTATATTCGCGGCTACCACGCTCATCGGTATTTCCTTGTAACAACACCTGAGCGTTTGAATTGTCACGCAAAAAATTGGCATGTGCTGAGACTAATTCCCTGTACTCATCTTTAACGTTATAACTGTCAAAATCATAATAAACACTACGTTTTGACAAAATACTGTTGGGATCCTGTAACTGATGAAAATTTGCCCCATTGGAATCGATTGTATTCACATTACCTTCCCCCGCAGCATCACCAGCATTAATTGATCGGTCTTCCACTTCAGCAGTAGGTTGTGTTGTCTGACTGGCACATGCCGATAACAAACTAATGATTAGAATACCCAATACTTTCTTCATATGTTGCTCCTTTATCTATCAAATAAAATATTGAACCCACTTATTTTTTTCTCGGCAGAGGCCCCCATGCCGGTTCTCTAATATCCCCAACCTGTACCGAAAGCTGCTGCCTTGTTTGACCGTCTCTAGAAACAGCCGACAATATACCACGCCCCCTAATTTTTGTGGCGTACAAGATCATTTTATCGTTCGGCGCAAAACTGGGCGATTCATCAAATTGTGATTTCGTCAGCAGCTGCATCTGACGGGTAGCAAAATCCTGTACCGCAACATTGAATTTGCTATTATTTCTATGGATAAAAGTAAACTGCGTGCCATCTCGACTAAAATGCGGGCTGACATTATAATTTCCCTCAAAGGTTAAGCGCTCGGCAGAACCTGTTGCAGTCCCTGTTACGGGCATTCGGTATACCTGCGGGCTACCACCTCGATCAGAAGTGAATATTATTGAGCGGCCATCGGGAGAGAAACTGGGTTCTGTATCAATACCTGAACTATTACTCAGTCTTTGTAGTCCACTGCCATCTGCATTGATTAGAAATATTTGCGAACCACCTTGTACGGTTAACACAACCGCAAGCTTTTTCCCATCAGGAGACCAGGCTGGCGCACTGTTACTACCCTTAAAATTAGCAACAACTTTACGCCCTTGTGTCGTCAGTGCCTGTATGTAAACAACGGGCTTCTTATTTTCAAATGACACATAAGCAAGTTGATTGCCATCTGGTGACCAGGCCGGTGAAATGATTGGCTCAGAATACTCAATCACTGACTGGGCGTTATGTCCATCTGCATCCGCCACTTGCAAGGCATATTTCTGCCCATTTTTTATTACATAGGCAATGCGCGTACTGAACACACCCACATCGCCAGTCAATGCTTCGTAAATGATATCAGCGATTCGATGAGCCGCTACGCGTAATTGTGTCACAGGAACCAGTGCAACCATATTCTCTAATTGCAGCTTTTTTGCCACATCCATCAGACGAAAACGTATTTCTACTTGCCCGTCTGGCATCATCTTTGTGCGTCCAATAACCAAAGCATTAGCACCCCGGTTTGTCCAGTCAGTGTAGACAATGTCCGCAGGTTCATAGAGTGCAAAATCCGCTGAGTCAATTAGCTTAAACAAACCACTGCGTTGTAAATCAGCAGCCACTATTGCCGTGACACTTTGTTTCAGTTTGTCTTCAGCTTCAAAGGGAACAATCGCAATGGGAATGCGTGTGGCGCCACCACCAAAAATTTCAATATCGAGCGCAGCATATAGTGGTGTATTGGTCACACACAGAAGATAAATAAAGAACCAACGAGAAAATCGATGTAAATAAATTGATATAGCAAACATTCTTAAAAATTATTCCTCGTAATGTACCGTGATATTCAAGTTACGAAACTCTTTAAACAATGCAGGATCAGGCGGTAACGGTAGTGGTTTAGACAAAAAAATAGCCCGTTCTACGGCACTGTCAAAAGTAGTATGACCACTACTTTTTTGTAATCTTACATCAAGAATATCTCCATCTGGAAGCAACGTCACACTAAAATCTACAGCTGGGTTATCTGGCAGATCAGGTGGCATTACAATGCGACTTTTAATTTTAGCGAGAATCATACCCTTGTATTGTGCAACTTCATTCATTAAGCGGGAACGGGCTGCTGCTTGCTGTGCTGCACGCGCTGCCAAGGCATCTTTTTCACGCTGTTTCTGCTGCGCCTGCTCACGCTGTTGTCTCAATGCCTCTGCTTTTTCTTTTTCTTTTTCTTTTTCTTTTTCTTTTTCTTTCTCCTGCTGTTTTTTCTTTTGATCTACCTTTTCTGGTTTTCTTTCCTTAACAGGCTTGGGTTGTTCGGTTTTTTCCTTGAGCGCTATGTCTGGCTTTTTGGACGGTGGTGACACTTTGATACTTGGCAAGACAGGTTTTTGTTTTATTTTGACAGGTTGTTGAATGGATTTAGGCTTTGAAGATTCAACTTTTACAGGTGGTTGATTCGTCTGCGGCAAATCATGCCATATATCTACCACCATACTTTCAGGTGGAACCGTCTTCCAATTCAAACCAAAAAACATAAAAACAACAAAAAGAATATGTACCAATAGTGCTAATACGCCCGCCCACAGTAATCCTGGCTCAGAACGTGACGTATGTTGTAATGCCATTGCACTCATCCTGCAGGTTTAAAATATCCGCGCTAAATGGATCATTTTTGCCTCGCCAACAAACCTACTTTCTTCACTTGATGTTGCTGCAGAACATCCATCACATTGATGACTACTTCGTAACGTACATTTTTATCAGCTGCGATCACCACGGGCTGCTCGGTATTTTGCGCCTGCTTTTGCTTAATTGCTGCGATCAGCTGATTATGATCAACGACCTGCTCGGTGCCTGTGCTAGCACGATCACGTAAGGTTAGACTGCTATCAGCTTTGATGATTACTTCAAGCGGTGCAACCGGTGGCGCAAGGAATTTACCAACCTGAGGCAGTTCAATCTGTCCAGGACTGATCAACGGTGCTGTAATCATAAAAATAACCAGCAGAACAAGCATGACATCAATGTATGGCACAACATTGATCTCGTTCATCAATCGACGCTTGGTACGACGTGCAGCCATACGACCCTCTTAATTAATTGTCTGTTTATTCAACCGCGGCGTCGTTGTAACACATTAGACAGCTCTTCCATAAAGCTTTCATATCGCGTTGCTAACTGATCGGTATCACTAGCATAACGATTATAGGCAATCACCGCAGGAATTGCTGCAAACAATCCCATTGCAGTTGCAATCAATGCCTCAGCAATTCCTGGTGCAACATGCGCAATCGTCGCCTGTGTAACATTGGATAAACCACGAAAAGAATTCATGATCCCCCACACAGTACCAAACAAACCAATATAAGGGCTGACAGAGCCTACCGTAGCCAAAAAGGATAAATGGGATTCAAGTTTATCCATTTCTCGCTGATACGTTGCACGCATAGCACTACGCGTACCATCCATCACAACACTGATACCCGCACCCGCTTGATGTTTGGTAAACTCACCAAAACCCGCCTCAAAAATACGCTCCATGCTTCCCACTGGATGATGTGTATTACTAGCACGTTGGTAAAGAACATTAAGGTCCGCACCGCGCCAAAAATTATCCTCGAACTCATCACTTTGCTTTACCGCATGTCGAATTACGAACAGCTTGCGAAAAATAAACCACCATGATAATAGAGACACCAACAACAGAATCACCATCACCAATTGTACTGGCAAACTAGCGCTACTAATAAGATTTATAAGTGATAGATCCTGGGTAACCGTTGCAATACTCATGACAAGTTTCCAAGTTTATGACGAAGGGGTATGGGTACACTGACAGGCTTGAGGCTTTCGGTGCCCACACACACGACATGAACGGTAGCTCTAGCCAGCAGCGTTTGATCAAAAAATGTTTGGTGTGATAGCGCAATACGACTCCTGCCCATTTCTACTAATTGCACCGTCACATTTAATAAATTATCTAATAAAGCTGGTTTAAAGTATTCAATTTCTAGCGAGCGAACCATGAAATGTACCTTATGAATATCAGTCAATGACTGCACATCAAACCCCAGGTCACGCAACCACTCATAGCGGGCACGCTCCAGAAAATCCAGATGCGTAGAATGATAAACAACCCCCCCTGCATCCGTATCTTGATAATAAACGCGAATGGGTATCGCAAAAACATTTTTTGATGCCTGATACTCACTATCTGATTGTTTTTTAGGCTGAGTGCTCATTTACCCTTGAAATTCTAAAAAGATTAATCAAAAATACACTGCCAGTTTAGATCGCACCTTATTTATTTTATGTGGATTTACTTGGATATAAAATTTTGTGCGTTTACCATGAAGCGAAATACTGATCTAAATAATTAGCATTCAAAGATTACACTATAAATTAACAATCATAAATTTAAATTTTTCGAGTAAACCCTTCCAGCAATCAGCAGCAGCAGAGTCAATAGAATGAGCCTTGAGCATTTAATAGATATTATGACAATACACATATTATGACAATATACATTATCTATTATTTTTCATTGTTTTATTGTGTTTTTAATGCTGCCATTTTATTATTTTAGTTCAGTTATTATTTTTTTGCCCGATTAAACTTTTCATCACTTGTCTATTAATAAATTTTAAAAAGACCTAACCAATAAGAATTCTGCATCTTTAATACCAAGTATTACAACACATCACTTTTTAGAAGCATATCAAGACTGATTGATTTGCCACAGAAGGCAGAAATATTAAGAAATAAAAAAGGCTTTGGTTATACTATGTTGTGTCTTTTCAGGCCATGTCAGTGCTGACAACACAATCTTGCAATTAAGAATGGAGCAAAATTCTTTTTCTCCGCGCATGGACACACTGACTATTATTGTTCCTTCGGTCAACTCGTCTCCTTTTGGAGGAGATCCATGCTTATCCACTTTAGAAACGGGTTTATTCCTTGATGCACAATGGGAAAGTATTTGTGGCAGTAATGTCGCGTTAGCGGGTGGACAATTAACAGGCTGGTTACTAGGGCCGGCTTCGGAAGGAACACTAGACCTAGAAATAGATAACACACATGATGCGCTTAGATCAGCGTTTGGTTTGAGGCCTGGAAATACAACCACAACAATGTATGCGACACTCGCTGGGTTTTTTTTGGCATTCCACGAATGGCGAAGGAAAAAGATTTAGCTGTTCAAGTGGTACAGAAACTGCCGAATTTGCAGTTTTATATGTCTTCTTATGGCCAATGCTTCAACTTTTTCTGATATAGGTTTTTACATTGGCGATGTATTTTATCAAACTGAAATTGGTATTCAACATTATTTCCTATATCACTCGGCTAAATTGCTTTAAAGCTAACATAGCAAATAGTTGTAACAAATAGAAATCGTACTGTGCCCTGAATAGAACCACTATTTAGGGCACACGCTACAAGATAAAAAGGTAAGCCACTTACTTTCTATGCCGACTACGCGCCCACAAATTGTCTAATTGATTTACCGCACAATAATCAATTCCTGACAATCATTAGTCATCTGACAACACACTACACGGCCCAACTTTAATGGCTGCAACTGCAAGTATTACCCAATCAAACAAGTCTGTACCAGACTTCCTCACGTCTACCTCTTTTGAGGTGATATGATACAACGCATTCACCTACACCAAGTCTTAAAGAATATTCCCATGATTTGGGTATAGTATTGATGTTGAAATGTTAAAGCTGATCCCCTTATGATCCCATTGCATGAAAACTGGAAAGCCCGGGAACGCTGCTTGATTTTAATGGCCGCAGCGGCACCCTTCAGCTTTTCTATTTGGATGACCTTACTAAATAATTTTACGGTCGAAATGGCCCATTTCGGCGGACGTGAGATTGGTATCTTACAATCTGTGCGAGAAATACCTGGTTTTCTAGCTTTCACAGCGGTTTTTATCTTGTTACTGATGCGCGAACAGATCTTGGCTTTGATGGCGCTGGCATTAATGGGAGTAGGTGTTGCCATCACGGGGCATTTTCCAAGTGAGTACGGCCTATATAGCACAACCTTGCTAATGAGTATTGGTTTTCATTATTTTGAAACAGTGCAGATGTCGCTATCGTTGCAATGGTTACCAAAACATGAAGCACCCAAATCAATGGGACGACAATTATCAGCCAAATCTATTGCCAGCGTAGCTGCCTATATAGCCGTTTATAGTGGACTGGTATTTTTGCATATGGACTATGCCACACTGTATATGATCGGTGGTACGACAACCCTACTCATTGTGGCGTATATTTACTTTGCCATTCCACGTATTGAGGGGCACACCGCACAACACAAGGCAATCGTCCTACGAAAACGCTACTGGCTTTATTATGCTTTGACCTTCATGGGCGGCGCTAGAAGACAAATATTCGTGGTCTTTGCTGGTTTTTTGTTGGTGCAAAAATTTGGCTTTGCCGTTGAAAATATTACGTTGTTATTTTTGGCTAATTATCTCATTACAACCTGGTTTGCCCCTAAGCTGGGCGGCTGGATTACCCGTTTTGGTGAACGCCAGATTTTGATCATTGAATATGTAGGGCTGATAATTGTATTTTCTGGCTATGCCATAACAGAGGACATATATGTCGCGGCAGGGCTTTATATTATAGACCATGTGTTTTTTTCGTTTGCCATTGCACAAAAAAGTTATTTACAAAAAATTGCCGATCCAGCCGATATTGCAGCAACATCCAGTGTCAGTTTCTCTATCAACCATATTGCAGCAGTCTTTATTCCTGTTGTTTTTGGGACTTATTTATGGAATATTTCACCATCTCTCGTGTTCTGGGCTGGGACAGCAATGGCAGGTGTATCACTGATGCTGTCGTTGAATGTTCCCCGCCTCCCAACACCAGGCAATGAAGTTTTGTTAGGCTTTAAGGGTGCCGCCAGTGCACCAGCAAAATAGGATAATAATTTATGGCGTATGACTACGATTTGTTTGTTATGGGTGCAGGTTCTGGTGGGGTACGAGCCAGTCGGATTAGCGCAAACTATGGCGCTAAAGTAGTCATTGCAGAAGAAAGCCGGGTCGGTGGCACCTGTGTCATTCGTGGCTGTATTCCCAAGAAATATCTGGTTTATGCTTCACATTTTAGTGAGGAATTTGAGGCAGCCGAAGGTTATGGCTGGCGCATCGGAGAACGCTCCTTTAGCTGGCCAACACTGATAGATAGCAAAGACCAAGAGATTGATCGCCTTAATAGCATATATATTCAAACGCTTCAAAATGCAGGTGTCGAAATCATCAACGGCCGTGCCATTGTAACCAGCCCTAACAGCGTACAAGTAGGTGGGAAGAACTATACGGCTGAGCGTATTTTAGTATCAGTGGGTGGTTGGCCCAGCATGCCCAATGTACCGGGTATCGAGAACGCCATATCGTCGAACGAGGCACTGCATCTAACGCATCTTCCAGATACTATTGTGATCGTTGGCGGTGGGTATATTGCTGTAGAATTCGCCGGCATTTTTGCGGGAATGGGCACGAAAGTTATCCAACTTTATCGTGGAAAACAAATTTTACGTGGTTTTGATGATGATCTACGTAACCGTATGGCCAAGGAAATGCGCGGCAAAGGAATTGATCTGCGTACAGGCATTAATGTAACAGCCATTGAAAAAACGGATAGTGGCGTATGCCTGACGCTAACTGACGGATCAAAGTTGAATGCTGACACAGTCATGTATGCAACAGGCCGCAAGCCTAATACAGCAGGACTCGGCCTTGAAAGTGCAGGCGTAAAACTTGCGCCCAATGGTGCCGTGAATGTGAATGCCTACAGCCAGACCAATGTCGAGAGTATTTTCGCTGTAGGGGACGTGACTGATCGCGTACAGCTTACCCCCGTTGCGATCAGAGAAGGTCATGCCTTTGCACTAACGGTATATGGCGGGATAGACACGTCACCTGAGCATGATACAATTCCATCCGCCGTGTTCAGCCAGCCACCCATAGGCACTGTTGGCATGAGTGAAGCCGCGGCGATCGCCGCTGATCATCGTGTCGATATTTACGAATCAGATTTCCAGCCAATGAAATACAGCTTGGGTAAATTACCTGAACGTGCTTATACTAAACTTGTCGTGGATGCAGAAACAGAAGTCGTACTGGGCGCTCATATGATTGGACTGGATGCTGCGGAAATTATTCAGGGTATGGGTATTGCAGTGAAAGCTGGACTGACCAAAGCACAATTTGATCAGACCGTCGCGGTGCATCCTTCCAGTGCGGAAGAATTTGTATTGATGCACACCAAACGCAGCTAATGCTTTTTCTGCACTTGTTCCAGTCAATGAATCTGCCAGAAAACCAAGAACACTAATATTTTATACGTTAAGAATACTTCTCCTATTCTTCCGATGTTTTTGTTAACGTAAAATTATAAATCAGGAAATAACCACCACGCTCGATCAAAGTAATGTTGACATTGACCAATCCTACGTCAAAATTTGCCGTCCCTGAATAATTGATTCGTTTCTCTCCAACCAGTGAGAATGCACTGACGGCGCGTGAAAACTCTAATTCTTGAATAGACCGAAATCTTCCAAAACTCTGGTAAAGATCAAACAATTCTGCTAGTTGTTCATTACTCACCACTTGTTTCGCTTCAGGAGCTAGGTGTCGAAATAACGCTTGTTTTTCCCAACTAGATATTTCAGCCAGAATTTGAGCAACCGCAGGCTCTGCAGTTTTGCTGTAAATATCTTTCTGCCGACTTGTATGAAAATATAACGCAGCAAGTAGCGTCAGTAGAATTGCTATGACAATACGTAACGTTTGAGTTTGCATCTATTCAGTATCTTCCCACAATCCGCCCTCCAATCCATTCTTCGGCAAGGCGATACCAAAATGCTGGTAAGTAATGACGGTTGCCATACGCCCTCGTGGCGTACGTTTCAAAAATCCTTGCTGAATCAAGTAAGGCTCCAGCACATCCTCAATGGTGTCACGCTCCTCACCAATGGCAGCAGCTAGATTATCAACACCTACTGGACCACCAGAAAATTTTTCTAACACGGCTAACAACAACTTTCTATCCATAATATCCAGACCAACCTCATCCACATCCAGCATTACCAGCGCAGCATCTGCCACGGCATACGTGACGTGCCCATCCGCTTTAACTTCTGCAAAATCACGGACACGGCGTAATAAACGGTTAGCGATTCGCGGGGTGCCACGAGATCGGCCTGCAATTTCCAGCGCACCATCCGATGACGTTTTCACATTCAATAGCCCGGCTGAGCGGGTCACAATTTTACTTAATTCATCCGCAGAATAAAACTCAAGGCGCGAAACAATACCAAAGCGATCACGCAGTGGGTTAGTCAGCATACCAGCACGTGTAGTCGCACCCACTAAAGTAAATGGCGGCAAATCAAGTTTAACAGAGCGAGCTGCAGGCCCTTCACCAATCATGATATCAAGCTGATAATCTTCTAGAGCGGGATAAAGAATTTCTTCTACCACAGGTGAAAGACGATGAATCTCATCGATAAACAACACATCATTGGGCTCTAGATTAGTCAGTAACGCGGCCAAATCACCCGGACGTTCTAAAACTGGACCGGAGGTCTGACGCAGGTTAACACCCATTTCTTTTGCAATAATGTGGGCCAATGTCGTCTTACCCAAACCTGGTGGGCCAAATAAAAGCACATGATCCAGTGCTTCGTGCCGTCGCCGTGCCGCTTCAATAAAAATCTCTAACTGCCCACGAATTTTTTCTTGACCAACATATTCTTCAAAATGCTTGGGGCGTAATGCACGCTCCAAAATTTCTTCTTGCGATGAAGAAGATGTGGCAGTAATGAGTCGATCCGTCTCAATCATTAAATAACCCAGGTAACATCTGTGTTACTTTTCCTTTGAAAGAAATTTCAATGCCTGGCGGATGCCATCGGATACGGTTTCTCCCCCAGGAACTTGCTTGGTAGCCCAATTTGCTTCGCGGTCATTATAGCCCAAGGAAAGTAATGCATTGAGTATGTCACCGTCCTTATTTGATGTGGTTAGTGCCAGGTCTGTATCGACGGCTGCAGAATCCAATTTATCGCGTAATTCCAGCAACAAACGCTCTGCTGTTTTTTTCCCAATACCCGGTATTTTGATGAACCTACCGCTATCCTGGGTTGCCACAGCATGATGCAAATCAGAGACACTCAGTCCAGACAAAAGCGCCAATGCAGTTCTTGCCCCAACACCAGAAATTTTTACAAGCTGACGAAAAGCCTGACGTTCTGCTTCGCTACCAAAACCGAATAGCAGATGTACATCTTCACGGATTACCAAGTGCGTATACAGGGTAATTTGTAAACCTATCGCGGGCAGATCATAAAATGTGCTCATTGGCACATCAATTTCATAACCTATTCCCTGTACATCCACCAACACCTGTGGAGGATGTTTCTCTAATAACAGACCTGTCAATCTTCCAATCATACCAGCCGCCCCCGCTTCATACGGTATCCAGCTGTTGAAATCTTACCTAACCCCAATCCACCATGTGCATGACAAATAGCACAGGCCAAAGCATCTGCTGCATCGGCACTGGGACTACTGGCAAGCTTTAATATGCGTAATACCATTTCCTGCACTTGATCTTTTTTTGCATGACCATTACCAACCACCGCTTGCTTTATTTGTAACGCGGTATATTCAGCAACCATAAGACTATTTAAAACTGCGGCGCAAATTGCTGCGCCCCGAGCTTGCCCAAGCAGTAATGTAGATTTTGGATTTACATTGACGAATACTTGTTCTATAGCAACCTCATTGGGTTGGTATTGCATGATGACTTCATTCAGGTTATCTAAAATCAACTTTAAACGTGAAGGTAGTTCACCTGCCGATGTTTTCACACAGCCACTACTGACATAGGTTAATACGCCACCATTTATATCAATGACCCCAAAACCAGTAATACGCAGACCGGGGTCTATACCAAGAATACGGATTTTGTCACCGGCCTGATACAAAGCTAGACATCAATGACTGCTGTCGTATAAACTGCCTGAACATCATCAAGGTTTTCCAGTGCATCCAGTAATTTTTGCATTTTTATTGTTTCATCGCTCGTTAATACGGTTTCGTTAGTTGGTTTCATGGTCACCTCTGCATGTTCCGCTTTAAAACCAGCTTTATCCAACGTTTCTTTAGCAACCATAAATTCATAGGGTGCAGTAATCACTTCAATACTGCCGTCATCATTACACACCACATCCTCAGCACCTGCCTCCAATGCTGCTTCGATTAACGCATCTTCGTTAGTACCTGGAGCAAAAAACAACTGGCCACAATGTTGAAATAAGAACCCAACCGATCCGTCGGTACCTAGGTTCCCACCATGTTTCGTAAAGGCATGGCGCACATCTGCAACAGTACGTGTTCGATTGTCAGTCATACAGTCAACCATGACTGCTGCACCAGATGTGCCATAGCCTTCATAGCGTATTTCTTCATAATTTACACCTTCCAGATCGCCACTGCCACGTTTGATCGCACGTTCAACATTATCCTTCGGCATATTTTGATCAAATGCTTTATCCATAGCCAAGCGTAAGCGTGGATTACTGTCTGAGTCTGCTCCTCCCATTCGAGCAGCAACGGTTATTTCTTTAATGAGTCGCGTAAAAATTTTGCCGCGTTTTGCATCCTGAGCAGCTTTTTTGTGTTTGATGTTAGCCCATTTACTGTGACCAGCCATTTATCTATATCCTGTATAAAGTAGCTTTATCTTACCACCCCACAACTTATGGATAAAGCATGACACATTGGCTTTGAGAAAATAAGAATGATACGTTTACTTAAATCACGTATTAAAGACGGCTTGCGACAATCAGATTGAAGGTTACTCTTATAGTTATTCCACAGTCACTGCTTTAGCTAGGTTTCGTGGTTTATCTACATCAGTACCTTTCTGTAACGCAACATGATAAGCCAGTAATTGCAATGGAAGCGTGTGCAGAATAGGACTCAGTAATCCTGCATGTTCAGCTAATCGGATGATATGCACATTCTCACTTTGCTGTATTTTAGAATCCGCATCAGCAAATACATAGAGTTCGCCTCCCCGTGCATGCACTTCTTGCAGATTTGATTCAAGCTTACTTAATAAGACATCGTTCGGTGCGATAGCAACAATCGGCATATCACTGTCAACCAATGCAAGTGGGCCGTGCTTTAGTTCACCCGCAGCATAGGCTTCAGCATGGATATAAGATATTTCCTTGAGTTTGAGTGCACCTTCCATAGCAATGGGATAATGAACACCGCGCCCAAGAAATAAAGCATGGCGTTTCTGGGCAAAACGTTCTGCCCAGACTTTTACTTGGTCTTCTACTTGCAAAGCGAGCTGCAATGCAGCAGGTAGGTGACGTAATGCCGCGATCATCTTACGTTCATATTCGCTGGATAACTTATGACGCATCTTTGCCAAAGTTATGGTTAGCAGCAATAATGACGCTAACTGGGTCGTGAATGCTTTAGTTGAAGCTACACCTATTTCTGGTCCGGCTCGTGTCAGAAAACGCAAATCAGTTTGACGTATCAGGGCGCTTTCTGCGACATTACAGATCGCCAGACTGTGGCGGTGTCCCAGTGATTTTGCGTACTTGAGCGCAGCCAGTGTATCAGCAGTCTCACCTGATTGGGAAATACCCACCACTAAAGTATTCGGATTAGCAATTGGATCACGGTAGCGATATTCACTAGCGATTTCAACATTGCAAGGTAATCCAGCAACCGTTTCCAACCAATAACGGGCAACTGAACCAGCATGATAACTGGTACCACAGGCCAATATTAAGATGCTATCCGAGTTACCAAAAATATTTTCTGCTTCGCTGCCAAATAATCTTGGTGAAATAGATTTTGCATTGAACACCATTTCCAGCGTATTGGCTACTGCACCGGGTTGCTCGAATATTTCTTTCTGCATAAAGTGGGCATAAGGTCCCATCTCTATCGCTTCACTGGTTAAATCACTTTTATGAACGACACGTTCTACCTCTTGACCCAACTTGTTACTAAGACAATTAACAATGCGATAACCGTCACTATTAAGTTCAGCAACATCGCCCTCTTCCAAATAAATCATGTTCTGGGTTACTTGTAACAAAGCTGACGCATCTGAAGCCGCATAATTGCCATCTTTACCTAAGCCCAACAATAATGGTGCGCCATTACGTGCAACAATAATGCGTTCAGGCTGGCCTTCTTGCATGACGGCAATTGCATAAGCGCCTTGTAATTCGGCAATTGACAAACAAACTGCTTCGAATAAGTCCGTTGTTTGCCTGAGATTAAAAGCAACCAGATGCGCAATGACTTCTGTATCCGTATCCGAAACAAATTCAAATCCAGCAGCCTGTAAACGCTGACGCATTACCTCATGGTTTTCTATAATCCCGTTATGTACCACGGCAATTTTTGAAATCTTTCCAGAAAAATGAGGGTGCGCATTTCTTTCGGAAGGTGCGCCGTGTGTTGCCCAGCGTGTGTGTGCGATGCCTGCAAACCCCTGCGCTTTCTCCTCACCTACAAGCTTATTCAGTTCGGCGACACGTCCTGTGGTACGTAATCGATGTAATCCCCCATTAGCTACGACAAGCCCGGCAGAATCATAGCCTCTATACTCCAGTCGCAACAAACCTTCCAATAAGACTGGAACAACATTATTGCTTGCGATCGCACTCACTATTCCACACATATTATTTTTTCCTTTTACTACACTTACCAGAACAAGAACTAGGGAATTAACAAAATTATACTTTATATTTTTTCGGACGCTTCCAACCAGAAATGCTTACTTGCTTAGATCTGGATAACGTTAGCTCCTCTTCAGGGGTATCCTTTGTAATGGTTGAACCCGCACCAATCGTTGATCCTTTCGCTACTTTTACTGGTGCAACGAGTTGTGTATCTGAACCAATAAATACGTTATCTTCAATAATCGTCTGGTGTTTATAGGCACCATCATAATTACAAGTTATGGTGCCAGCACCAATATTTACGTTTTCACCAATTATTGCGTCACCAATATAACTTAAGTGATTCGCCTTGCTACCGACATCAATTTGACTGTTTTTAACTTCAACAAAATTCCCGACATGAACTTTACTAGCAAGTTTAGTTCCCGGGCGAATCCGCGCATATGGCCCAATTTTACAGTTTTCTCCTATTTCTGCATCTTCTATCAGGCTATAGGGTGCAATCGCTGTTCCAGCAGAAACGGTTACATTCTTTAGAATGCTGTGCGCACCTATTGTTACACGATCACCCAAGTAAACATTTCCTTCAAAAATACAGTTGATATCAATAGTTGTATCATTACCACAAGTAAGATGACCACGAATATCAATACGTGATGGATCAGCTAAATGCACACCCTGAATAAGTAGTTTGTTAGCATATTCACTTTGATATACTCGCTCAAGCTCTGCTAATTGCATCTTGCTATTAACACCCATTATTTCCCAAAGATTTGCTGGCTGTGCAGTTGCAACCCGAATACCTTGGTTTACCGCCATGGCAATGATGTCAGTCAGATAATATTCCTGCTGCGCGTTATTATTTTCAAGTTGAGGTAACCAATCATGTATATAGAAATTTGGAATAATCATGACACCCGTATTAATTTCACAAATTTCCTGCTGTACCGCATTGGCGTCTTTTTCTTCAACTATTGCAGAGATTTTATGTGTTTTATGATCACGTACAATTCTGCCATAACCAAATGGTCTTTCTAAGACTGCTGTTAATAACGCACAATACTTTTCTTCTGATGCAAGACTTAATTTCTCAAGTGTGTCGATACTAACCAAAGGCACATCGCCATAAAGTACCAATGTAATACCATCTTGATCAAGTTGTGGCAGAGATTGCATCAAGGCATGTCCCGTACCCAGTTGAGGTACTTGCTTAACCCAGATTAAATCGTCATCTGTTATCGTCTGCGGAACAATGTCACCACCGTGACCATAGACAATACAAATTTTGTCTGGAGACAGCGCGCGTGCCGCTTCAATTACATGCATCAATAAAGATTTACCTGCCAATGAATGCAACACCTTGGGTAAAGATGACTGCATGCGTTTCCCAACACCAGCAGCCAGAATGACAATATTAAGTTTTGACACGTTATGAAACACCATTTAATAGTGAATAAAATATTGCGCTATATGAATAGATTCAAGTGGTACATTGAGCATAGATTGTTCATGTCACGGCCCAATCCAACTAGATCGTTTTCCCCTACTTATTGATCTCAACATAATAAAAACTGTTTATAGAAAATAAACCACAATGGGTCAACATAAAACATCTTAGATCAATAAGAAACACCTTCTATTTAAAATTATATGTTTTATTTCTGTTTCCTTGACAACCCATTATGACCGACATAGTAAATCTCGGACACAAAAAAGGCGACCAAAGTCGCCTTTTTATAAATCAAATCAGAAGTACTTAATGGCCACGTTTTCTTAATCTATCAATTGCAGCCAATTGTGCGGTTGCCTCAATTAATTCTGCTTGCGCGCGCGCGTAATCTATCTCAGATGTACGATTCTTTATTTCTTCTTCAGCAGCACGCTTTGCTTCTATTGCTTTGGCTTCATCAAGATCCTGACTACGCACTGCCGTATCCGCTAATATTGTAACAACATCTGGCTGCACCTCCAACATACCACCTGAGACATAGACAAGTTCTTCATCTTTCAACTGTGCCTTGATACGTACCATACCCGATTTTATTCGTGTCAACATTGGCGTATGGCGTGGATATATACCAACTTCACCCATTTGTGCTGGCGCTACTATAAACTCTACAGGCCCAGAATAAATAGATTCTTCAGCGCTTACGATATCAAGATGTAATGTGATGCTCATTAATATTCTATTTCTCTGCAGTTTTATTGAAGTGTTTTTGCTTTTTCAACAGCTTCTTCTATACTTCCTACCATATAAAAAGCTTGCTCAGGTAGATCGTCGTAGTCACCATTAACAATCCCTTTAAAACCCTTAATGGTATCTTTAAGCGATACATATTTACCAGACGAACCCGTAAATACTTCCGCCACAAAAAACGGCTGGGACAAAAAGCGTTGAATCTTACGGGCACGCCCAACAGCTAATTTGTCCTCAGGCGACAGCTCATCCATACCAAGAATTGCAATAATATCTCTCAACTCTTTGTACTTCTGCAGCGTTTGCTGAACACCCCGGGCAGTATTATAGTGTTCTTCACCTACAACCTGTGGATCCAATTGACGCGAAGTTGAATCAAGTGGATCAACTGCAGGATAAATACCCAGTGAAGCAATATCACGAGACAACACAACCGTTGCATCTAAGTGCCCAAAGGTTGTAGCTGGTGAAGGATCGGTCAAGTCATCTGCAGGCACATACACAGCTTGAATCGAAGTAATTGAACCAGATTTAGTTGAAGTAATCCGTTCCTGCAACCTTCCCATCTCTTCAGCCAATGTAGGTTGATAACCGACAGCAGAAGGCATGCGGCCTAGCAATGCTGAAACTTCAGTTCCAGCCAATGTAAAGCGGTAAATATTATCAACAAAAAATAACACATCACGACCTTCATCCCGAAAAGACTCGGCCATAGTCAGACCAGTCAATGCAACACGTAGTCGATTACCCGGTGGTTCGTTCATTTGGCCATATACTAATGCAACTTTATCAATCACACCTGATTCTTGCATTTCGTGATAAAAATCATTGCCCTCTCGAGTACGCTCACCAACACCTGCAAAAACAGAATACCCACTATGTTCAGTAGCGATATTGCGAATCAATTCCATCATGTTCACGGTCTTGCCAACACCCGCACCACCAAATAAACCAACCTTACCACCCTTCGCGAATGGACACATCAGGTCAATCACCTTAATACCTGTTTCAAGCAATTCAGTGGACGCTGATAATTCATCGAATGATGGCGCTTCACGATGAATCGACATAGTCTTTTCAGCTCCGATCTCGCCCGCTTCATCAATTGGCCTTCCCAATACATCCATAATGCGTCCCAAGGTTTTGGTTCCTACCGGCACTCTAATCTGTTCACCGGAATTCTTGACCATCATACCTCGTCGCAAACCATCTGAAGATCCAAGTGCAATGGTACGAACCACACCGTCACCTAATTGCTGTTGTACCTCAAGTGTCAGTTCTGAACCTTCCATTACTAATGCATCGTATACTTTTGGGATTGCATCTCGAGAAAACTCGACATCAACAACCGCACCAATACACTGAACAATTTTTCCTTCACTCATTGTTGTTCCCTAAATACTAATAAATATTTAAACAGCCGCCGCGCCACCTACAATCTCTGACAATTCTTTAGTAATTGCAGCCTGTCGAGATTTGTTATACACCAAAGTCAACTCATCAATTACGCTACCCGCATTATCCGACGCAGCTTTCATTGCCACCATTCTCGCTGATTGTTCAGATGCCATGTTCTCAGTGAGCGCTTGATAAATTATTGCTTCCACATAGCGCACCATAATATCGTCAATCACGGGCTTAGCTTCAGGCTCATAAATGTAATCCCATGTTACATTCTCATCTCTAATGTCTTCTTTTTCGCCTTGGATACGTTCGTCAGAAAGTGGAAGCAATTGTTCCATAACTGGCTCTTGCTTCATGGTGTTTATGAATCGATTATAAAAAATATAAACACGATCAAAACGATCCTGAGTATAGCCGTCAAGGATAACTTTCACTGCTCCAATTAGCTTTTCCATATCAGGTGAATCACCCAAACCGACAACATGGGAAATAACATTCGCCCCGACACGACTCATAAACCCCAGACCTTTATTACCAATACAGCATGCCTCAATCTGTTCTTCTTCAGCCTCCCATGATTTCATCTCACGAAGCGCTCTTCGCAGAACATTTGTATTGAGTCCGCCACATAAACCTTTATCGGAAGTAACAATGATGATTCCAATGCGTTTAACTGTATCTCGCTCTATTAAAAATGGATGGCGATACTCTGTGCTAGCACGACTCATATGTGCCGCAACACTGCGAATTTTTTCACCATATGGCCGCGCCTTTTTCATGCGATCTTGTGCTTTTCGCATTTTTGATGCCGCCACCATTTCCATGGCTCGCGTAATCTTTTGCGTATTTTTAACGCTCTTTATTTTAGTGCGTATTTCTCTGCTGCCAGCCATCGGTTAGTACGTTCCGTTTTGCTTAAATTCTTGAATCGCTGCATCGAGTTGTTTCTCAGTATCAGCATCCATCGCTTTGCTTGTTTCTATTTTTTCTAGAATAGCGCCATGCTGTCCGCGTATATAACTTTTTAGTGCCGACTCAAATGCTAATGCACGATTCACTTCAACATCATCGTAGTAACCCTTATTAACTGCAAATAATGTTAAAGCCATTTCAGATACACTCAACGTAGCGTATTGTGGTTGCTTCATTAATTCCGTTGCCATTTTGCCGCGTTCAAGCTGTTTACGTGTTGCTGCATCTAGATCAGATGCAAACTGCGCGAATGCCGCCAATTCACGGTACTGAGCTAATGCCAAGCGTATACCGCCACCTAACTTCTTAATGACTTTGGTCTGTGCAGCGCCACCTACCCGCGATACAGATACACCCGCATTAATAGCTGGACGTATACCTGCATTAAACAAATCTGTCTCTAAAAAAATCTGACCATCCGTAATTGAAATTACGTTAGTTGGCACAAAAGCAGTCACATCTCCGGCCTGTGTTTCAATAATTGGCAATGCTGTCAATGAACCTGTCTTGTCCTTTACCGCTCCATTGGTCGCTTTTTCTACATAATCAACACTGACGCGTGCAGCCCGTTCTAGTAATCGTGAATGTAAATAAAATACGTCACCTGGATATGCTTCACGCCCAGGTGGACGACGTAACAAAAGAGAAATCTGTCTATAAGCCCAAGCCTGTTTGGTTAAATCATCATAGATAATTAAGGCATCCTCTCCCTTATCGCGGAAGTATTCACCCATTGTACATCCAGAATAAGGCGCAATAAATTGCATTGCTGCAGACTCTGAAGCCGTTGCGGCAACCACAATAGTGTATTCCATTGCCCCATGCTCTTCGAGCTTACGCACTACATTCGCAATAGACGAAGCCTTCTGTCCAATTGCAACGTAGATGCACATCATTTTCTGACCTTTCTGATTGATGATTGTATCTACCGCAACTGCTGTCTTACCTGTCTGGCGGTCACCAATTATCAATTCGCGCTGTCCTCTACCCACAGGCACCATCGCATCAATAGCTTTTAATCCAGTTTGCACCGGCTGATCTACGGACTGACGCCAAATTACACCAGGTGCTATCTTTTCAATTGGCTCAGAACCTTGCGATGTGACAGGACCCTTCCCATCTATTGGCTGTCCGAGTGCATTCACTACGCGCCCTAATAGTCCTTCACCTACGGGTACTTCTAAGATACGTCCTGTGCACTTTACGGTATCTCCCTCGGAGAGATGTTCATACGAGCCCATAATAACTGCACCAACAGAATCACGTTCAAGGTTGAGTGCCAAGCCAAATGTATTACCGGGAAACTCTAACATCTCACCTTGCATGACATCAGACAAACCATGTATGCGCACAATACCGTCAGTCACTGAAACAATGGTTCCTTGAGTACGAACTTCTGCTGTAACAGCAAGTCCCTCAATCCTGCTTTTAATCAGTTCACTGATTTCGGATGGATTTAACTGCATTTCAAATAACTCCTAGCTTTTAAGGGCAACGGCCATGGTTTCTAGTTTACCGCGAACCGAGGTATCGAGAATTTCGTCGCCGATTTCCACTTTTACCCCACCAATTAATTCCGGGTCAACACTCACTTTGGCTTCTATTTTACGTTTGAACTTTTGTTCAAGATCCGCCACTAATTTAATTAATTGAATATCACTTATAGCAAATGCGGAAGTAATATTTGCTTCCAGAACACCTTCATGCTGTGCTTTTAGTTGCTCAAATAACGCACTTACTTGAGGCAAAACCTCTATCCGATTATTCTCTGCCAACAGCGACACAAGATTACGACCTTCATCGTTAAGCTTGTTATCACAAATATCCAGGAATAATTCTCCTAGTTGTTTGGTAGAGATAGCTGGATTACCAGCCAGCAATATTATGCGATCGTCTTCAGCTACAGCAGCTGCAAATTGCAACATATCTGACCAAGCAGACAGGGCATTATTCGCTACCGCTGACTTAAAAACTGCATCAGCATAAGGTCTCGCGACAGTGATTACTTCAGCCATTATTTCAATTCTTCCTGAATTGAGGAAAGTAAGCCAGCGTGTGCTTTTGCATCGACTTCACGGCGAAGTATTTTAGCTGCACCTGCCACTGCCAAATCTGCAACATTCTGGCGCAACGCTTCCTTGGCTCTAAACACCTCATGCTCTATATCAGCCTTGGCACCTGTCAGAATGCGCGCACCTTCTTCTTTAGCCAAATTCTTTGCTTCTTCAACTATTTCTGAGCCACGCTTTTCTGCCTGAGTAACGATTTCAGCTGCATGCTGTTTGGCTTCTTTTAGCACATCGGAAGAGCGTTGGCTGGCTAATTCTAGTTCATGCCTCCCACGCTCACCTGCTGCCAAACCATCAGCAATATTTTTCTGACGCTCCTCTATTGCACGTAATAATGGTGGCCAGACATACTTGACCGTAAACCAAATAAATACTGAAAAGGCTATCGCCTGTGAAATAAGAGTAAAGTTAATATTCATGACCAGCCCGTGTTATGAAACCAAATACTGGCATTGTTATTGAATAACTGCTAGCAATGGATTACCAAATGCAAACAGCATAGCCAAACCCACAGCAATAATAAATGACGCGTCAGTCAAACCGAGTAACAGAAAGACCTTACCTTGCAACGTTGGAATCATTTCAGGTTGACGAGCAGCACCTTCAAGAAAACGGCTACACATAACACCCACACCGATACACGCACCCGCTGCACCAAGACCAATCATCAAGCCAATACCGATTCCAGTGTAAGCCTGAATCATTGCTAAATACTGCAAATTATCCATTTTATTTCCCTTTCGTTAAAATTAATGATTTTGTTATAAATAAGTTGCTATATAAATTAATGCGACTCATGTGCCATTGAAATATAGACCACTGTCAACATCATAAAAATAAATGCCTGTAAGGTAACAATTAAAATATGAAATATTGCCCAACCTGCTCCCAAAATTGCGCCAAAGAAAGTGCCCGCCACACCCGTGGCTGCCCACATACCTATCAGTAGAAATATTATTTCACCCGCATAAATATTGCCGAAAAGTCGCAACGAATGTGACAGTGGTTTTGACACATACTCAATAAGATTAAACAATAAATTAAGTATCCAAAGCAGTGGATTGCTACCAAATGGGGTACAAAAAAGTTCATGCATCCATCCACCAAAGCCCTTAACCTTTATGCTGAAAAATATCATTAAAAACCATACTGACAACGCCAGGGCAAATGTTGTATTAATATCAGTGGTCGGAACTGACCGCCAATTATGTAGACCAAACACATGCTCATAAATCCACGCCAAAATATCAATTGGCAATATATCCATCGCATTCATCATCAATACCCACACAAATATTGTCAGCGCGGTTGGTGCTACGAACGTGTGACGATTACCATGAAATGTGTTCTTAACTTCATTATCAATAAACTCAATGGTCAACTCTACAAACGCTTGGCGTTTACTGGGAACACCCGGTGTTGCTTTACGCACAACCAGCCACAAGAACCCAAAGCTTATCAAACCAAGAATTACTGACGTCACCAAAGTATCAACGTGCAATGTCCAAAACGCACCCTCATCTACCTGAGTAGTCAGGTTAGTCAGATGATGTTGTATGTATGATGATGGAGTGAGTTCGGTAGCTGAGGCCATATCCTGTTTACTTTTCTATTTATTAACTTATGCTTAGTTTATGTTGTTTTTGTATTATCCGATATAAATAATGCCAGACTATATACAATTACAGTCAGGGTAAATGTGCCAATAAACGCGAATGCATTAACATCTGCATAGAGTTTAAGGACGGACCAAAGCATGATCACTATCAAAATAATTTTAACTGCTTCAGCCCTTAGTGCAGTTCTGAGTGTCCCGCCAGCAGTGTACCCTCTGTGTCGTGACACAATGACTGCAAATGCCGCCGAGGATACGATACTCACCATTCCTCCAAGCATTGCTGATATTGCACTTTGCAAATCAAATAGCAACCCTAATGCTATCGCTATAACTGCAGCAATTAGCAACTGCCAGCATAGAATAATACGTAGCGGCCTGTTTTGTATCCAAGACATCACTTATACCCTATTGCCCGGAACAAGCAGTTTTATCTATATTTTAAGAATGCGGATTCTAACCTGACTGCCCTAATCAGTCAATGCACAAAAAAAACTCTATGGGCGAGTCACCATAATAGCGGGTCACCATAAAGAAAAGGCCGCAAAATATCCATAACTTAGATATTTTACGACCTAATAAAAGGCTATGTCACAATTAAATGTTGAATTTGATTTAAGAATTCATAAAACCCTTATTAACCATGGACTTGATAGCCTCAATAATTAAAGTACAATTAGAGAGTTAACAAAAACCAATAGTTAATTGCGACATAGCCTAATAAAATTCTGTATAACCCTATATCTACTATCTTTTAGTGTTTAATTGCAGATATAAGCCACACAAATTTTTGCATGCTTGTTTTTAATCTATTCTGTATTAAATGACAAATGCTCTATTCCAGAATCCATATCTTTTTCTTTTGCTTCAGCCCCTTCCAACTTAATTTGCAAACGAAGTTCATTTACAGAATCTGCATTTCTTAACGCATCCTCGTAACTGATCTTACCTGCTTCATAGTGCTCAAATAATGCAGTATCAAAAGTCTGCATACCTAACTCGCCCGATTTTTTCATGACTTCCTTGATTTCATGCACACTACCTTTAAATATAAGATCTGAAATCAGCGGCGAATTCAACATCACCTCAATGGCCGCAACCCGTCCCTTTCCATCTTTCACGGGTATTAGTCGTTGCGCAACCAATGCTTTCATGTTTAACGATAAATCCATTAATAATTGCGAGCGCCGTTCTTCTGGAAAAAAATTAATGATACGGTCAAGCGCCTGATTAGCACTGTTAGCGTGTAATGTCCCCATGCACAGATGGCCTGTTTCGGCAAAAGCAATAGCATGCTCCATTGTTTCACGATCACGTATTTCCCCAATCAAAATTACATCGGGCGCTTGTCGCAGAGTATTCTTCAAAGCGGCTTCCCATGATTCTGTATCAACACCTACCTCACGCTGGGTTATGACACAATTTATATGCTCATGTACGTATTCCACTGGGTCTTCGATTGTAATGATATGACCTTGACTATTTTTGTTGCGATGTCCGATTAGTGCAGCCATGGATGTCGATTTCCCCGAGCCTGTACCGCCTACAAAAATTACCAAACCACGCTTACTCATCACCACTTCTTTTAGTACTTGTGGTAACCCCAGATCATCAAAATCCGGAATGTCAGTAGTAATTGTCCGCAGCACTATACCAACTCGCTGCTGCTGCACAAAGGTATTCACACGGAAACGCCCGATACCTTTCGGGTTAATTGCAAAGTTACATTCGCTGCTCTCTTCAAACTCAGCCGCTTGTTTGTCGTTCATAATGGCACGTGCCAATTCTGAAGTATGTTGAGCGGTTAGTGATTGCTGAGATACAGGGGTCATTTTTCCATCAATTTTAAATGCAGGTGGAAATCCAGCAGTAATAAACATATCTGAAGCTTTTTTACTCAGCATTAAACGTAGCAAATCATGTATAAATTTTGTTGCTTGCTCTTGATCCATTACTCACTCCTGAAATTATTGGCTATAGTCTTACCAAACCATCAACCCATAAAATTATCTTTATTCATTGCCTTACTACGAGCCTCAGCAACTGACACAACATTTTTTTTCACTAAATCCTTTAGATTTTGATCCAATGTTTGCATACCTACAGCCTGACCCGTTTGAATAGCTGAATACATCTGCGCTATTTTTGACTCACGAATTAAATTACGAATTGCTGGTGTACCAATCATAATTTCATGTGCCGCCACCCTGCCATTACCATCCTTTGTTTTCAGCAACGCCTGTGAAATAACAGCACGCAACGACTCCGATAACATTGCACGCATCATTTCCTTTTCTGCAGCTGGAAAAACATCTATGATACGATCAACTGTTTTAGCCGCCGAGCTGGTATGCAATGTACCAAAAACCAAATGCCCCGTTTCAGCAGCAGTCATTGCTAGACGAATTGTTTCCAGATCACGCATCTCACCCACCAGAATAATATCCGGGTCTTCACGCAATGCAGAACGCAATGCATTAGAGAAACTCAGTGTGTCGCGTCCCACCTCACGTTGATTGATGAGACATTTCTTGCTTTCATGTACAAATTCAATTGGATCTTCCAGAGTTAATATATGACCGTGATCATTCTCGTTAATATCATTGATCATTGCTGCGAGCGTAGTCGACTTTCCAGATCCGGTGGAACCCGTTACCAGTACTACACCACGCGGTTGCTTAGCTATCTCGGCAAAAATCTTAGGAGCTTTTAAATCTTCCAAACTCAATACGTCTGATGGAATAGTCCGCATAACCGTAGCGGCACCACGCTGCGTATTAAATGCATTAACGCGGAAGCGCGCCAATTTGGGCACAGCAAAGGAAAAATCACATTCCAGATGCTCTTCATAAAATTTGCGCTGACCGTCATTCATAATGTCGTACACCATGCTGTGTACTTCTTTATGTTCCATAGCAGGCAAATTGATCCGCCTAATCTCACCATGTACTCGAATCATCGGTGGCATACCTGCGGATAAATGTAAATCCGAAGCGTTATTCTTAACCACGAACGCGAGTAGCTCGACTATATTCATAGTGATATCCCCTTTCTTGTGAAACCGCTATACATATTATTGAATGTTAGTGACGATTGGTCATCACTAATGAGTCTGGATTTAAGTTGACTTACTTATCATCGGTAGGATTGAACAAAAATTGAGTAAATACTGAGATGACAATATGTGCTTATTCAGCAAAAGAAAACCGTGTTAATCAATGACCCGATATCACGACGATATGTAGGAGAAATTCTAGAAAATTACCCTGTTTGTTAGAACAGCATCAAATATTGGCAGCGACACGCCATCAATTCGCTTTGGATGCTCTTTTACAATATGGGTAGGAAGAGCAGACTTTGTATCGAATTTGATCAATCTGGGGAGGGGTTTTATAGGGAATACTATGATGCTTTTTGACCATCAATCAACGCATGATATTTCTTTTGCAATTGCTCCTTGGACTCAATCATATCTGGATTACTGATAATGCAATCCACTGGACACACCTCAATGCATTGCGGCACTTCAAAGTGTCCAACACACTCCGTACATAGACTGGAGTCTATGACGTAAATTTCCTCACCCTGTGAAATAGCTCCATTCGGGCATTCTGGTTCACACACATCACAATTGATACATTCATCCGTAATTATTAAAGCCATTTCAACCTCAAAAAACTATTTCCCAATTTTGCTGTGTAGTTGCTTAGAAACCAAAGGATGTACAAACATATCTGCGTTACCTCCCAATGTTGCAATCTCACGTACAATCGTTGCAGAAATAAACATATATTGCTCAGACGGCGTCATAAACAAAGTTTCAACATCAGGATACAACCCGCGATTCATCCCTGCCATCTGAAATTCATACTCAAAATCGGATGCGGCGCGCAAACCACGCAAAATTATCCGAGCATTCTGTTGCTGTAGAAATTCCATTAACAAACCTGAAAATGCCATGACTTCTACATTCTTACAATTGGACAATACTTCTTGCGCCATCATGACACGCTCTTCCAACGTAAAGAATGGTTGCTTCCCACTGCTTACGGCCACCGCGACCACCACTTGATCAAATAAACGGGATGCACGCCGCACAAGATCTTCATGACCACGTGTAATCGGATCGAATGTTCCCGGATAAATAGCCTTATCCATTCGCTCTCAATTCTAAAAGTTGATAGAAAACTTTGCCTGCTTGCCCACTACGCCATACTACCCAATCCTTATCTAAAACTAAAGAATCATTGGCCTCAACATAAACCAACCCGTCTTCTACAAGGTGAGGAGGAAGTAACGATAATAGTTTGGGTAGCAATTCAAGGCGATAAGGTGGATCAAGGAAAATAATATCAAATCGTTGCAAATCAGAAGTAATGAATTCTAATGCATTCATCGTCACCAACTCCACTTGTTCTGCCTTTAATTTTTCCTTATTTGCCCACAATGCGCGTGATACTTGGAAATTAGATTCCACCATTACTACCCGTTCTGCGCCACGAGATGCCGCCTCAAAACCCAGCACCCCACTTCCCGCGAAAAGATCCAGGCAAGTTCTCCCACTCAGATCTTGCCCTAACCAATTAAACACGGTCTCACGTACGCGATCAGGCGTGGGGCGCAAATCCATATGGCTGGAAAAATCAATGTTACGACTCCGCCATAGACCGCCAATGATACGAACCTTACCTTGGGTTAAAGCCATAAAGTAAATGCTTAACTTATTTTATTCAGCAGCCCCAATAACAACCGTCACCATTCCTTCTGGTTTGATACGATTCTGGAATGATTGCTTGATTTGCGCAACCGTTACTTTCTCAACGGCTTGCAAATAATCATCCAAATAGGTAAGTGGCAAATTATAGAAACCGATCATGGAAAGATACCCTAGTATCTTCTTGTTACTATCTAGCCGCAGTGGAAAGCCGCCAATAATGTTCTGTTTCGCAGCAATTAGCTCCTCCTCTGTAGGGCCTTCCGAAACAAATTCTGCCAGAACTTTTTGTGTAAGCTGAAGTGCCTCCTTCGCTTGATCTTTCTTGGTTTGCAACCCTATTTGAAAAGGTCCTTTTTCTTTAAATGGTGCAAAATAACTGTAGACACTATAGGCCAGCCCACGTAGTTGACGAATTTCATGCATCAAACGTGAAACAAACCCGCCACCACCCAATATATAATTTCCCACAAGAAGTGGGAAATAATCAGGATCATGCCGACGTAATCCTGGATAGGCAAGCTGAATATGGCTCTGTGTTGCAGGGTGTGCAATTCTCCTTGTTTGTGCAACAGGGTCCTGTACTGGCGGCAAAGTGTTGTTTGCTCCATTTGCTGGCAGATACTCAGTCAGTAATTCCGCAATGGCTGCTGCTTCAAGACGACTGACGTCACCGATCAGTGCAATGACCGCATTCTTAGCAATATAATGAGATCGATAAAACGCAACAAGATCCTTGCGTTGCATTGTACGCAATGCATGAATTTCACCTGAGTCGCTTAACCCGTAAGGATGATCACCATAGAGCATTTTCATTAGCTCTCGATCAGCAATATAACCTGGCTTAGTACTTGCTTCTTTTATTCCCGCAATAATTCTTACTCGCTCACGCTCCAGAACGTCTACTGGAAACTCTGGATACTGGATAATCCGAGAAAAAATTTCCAGCGCTTGCTTACGTACCGGTTCACTACTTAAGGTACGCAGCGACACACCCGCACGATCCCGATCAAAATTACCACCCAGTTGCGCACCCAAATCCGCCAATGCTTTGGCAATTTGATCTTCAGACAAACCACCTGCTCCAAGACTCAACAAATGACTAGTCAAATTTGCTCGGCCCGATGTTTCTGGAGTATCCAAACTACTGCCAGCATTAAACTCCACACTGATATCCAACATGGGTAGATCGCGGTTCTCAACAAAAAAAACGCGTGCACCAGAAGATGTTTGCCAATACTGAATTGGTAGAGAAGCCAATACCCATTGTGAATAAACACAAACAAATAAAACAAATATAAAACGTATTACTTGCATGAAAATCGCTCCAATAGGCAATTAAGACTATGCATTACACCCAAAACTTAATTAGATGAATATCCAGTCAGCTTAAAAAGATGATCCATATGCTTAGAAGCACTTATCCACTATTTCTTAGTCCTGCTGTCACACCATTTATTGTATGATGAATGGCACGCTTTACTTCATCATTATCGTCACCTTGGCGATAGCGCCGCAGTAATTCCACCTGCAGATGGTTCAGTGGATCAAAATAAGGCGTTCGGTTATGAATGCTACGTGCCAAAGTTGGATTATCCTGTAATAGCTCGGTGTGCTCGGTCACTGCAAACAACCATTTCACAGTACGATTCCATTCTTCCTGGATGCGCCCAAAAACATGTTCTCGTAATGCAACATCTGTGACCAATTCAGCATAACGTGAAGCAATACCCATATCAGATTTTGCAAGCACCATATCCATATTGGACAACAAGGTCTGCATGAATGGCCATGTGCGATACATTTCCTGCAACAATGCCAACCCCTCACCTGCTTGACCCTCACGCTGCACAAAAGCCTCCACTGCATGCCCAAAACCGAACCAGGCAGGGATCATGGCACGACTCAGACTCCAACTAAAAACCCAGGGAATAGCACGCAAATCCTCTATAGCATCTGACTGCTTACGCGATGATGGTCGACTACCAATATTAAGTCCTGCAATTTCCTGAATGGGTGTGGATTCGTGAAAATATTCTTTAAAACCTGGTGTTTCATACACGAGACTGCGATAAGCTGAAAAAGAATCAGATGCCAGCATTTCCAAAACCTGATAATAATGCTCAGCATTCTCTCCGATGGGATCATGGCCCAGCAATGTCGATTCGATTGTAGCAGCTACTAACGTTTCAAGATTACGTCGTCCTATTTCAGGTTCAGCGTATTTACTGCTGATAACTTCACCTTGTTCTGTAATACGTATCTGACCATTAACGCTACCAGGTGGTTGAGCCAATATTCCCTGATAACTTGGACCGCCACCCCGGCTAATCGTACCACCACGCCCATGAAATAACCGTAACTCAACTTTGTGTTTGGCAAAAATTTTTGTTAGTGCAATTTCGGCTTTATAGATTTCCCAATTAGAAGTGATAAAACCACCATCTTTATTGCTATCGGAATAGCCTAACATCACTTCTTGCACATTCCCGCGTGAACGTAATAATTTTTGATAGTAGGGCAATGAAAATAATTTATCCATAACAGTGCCACAACTACGCAGATCACCGATCGTTTCAAATAATGGGATGATATTCATACCCAAATGAGGATTTTCTCCAGCTTCAAGCAACCCAACTTCCTTCAATAACAATGCTACTTCCAGTACATTGATAACATTTGTTGTCATTGAAATAATGTAATTAGGCATTGCTGCTTGCCCAAAACGGCGCTGAATATTTCCTGCCATATGCAGAATACGTAACTCACCTTGCGTCGCTTCCGAGTATTCCAGAAAAGGGGAAAGCAAAGGACGTGGGCTACTGATTTCAGTCAGCAACCATTCTATACGATCAGCTGTAGTCAAATTCAGGTAATCTTTACGATGTGTACCCAGCTCATATAATTCCACCACTACCTGCTCATGCACTTTACTATGCTGACGCATATCCAATGGCGCCAAATGAAAACCAAATACATCCGCTGCACGCCGTAAATCTCGCAATGCACCACGCGCCAACCAATCAGACTTATGTTGCTTTAACGAATCAATAATAATGTCAAGATCATGGACAAATTCGGCACTATCCACATAAGCTTCAACGACATCAATTTTATCCTGCTGTGCGGCGACATGACCCAACCGCTGATTCGTTGTAACAAGACGTGCACCTATGTGGCGAAATGCACGTCGATAAGGCTCATCCATTCGATTGTTAGAAACACCATCCTGTGAAGCAGCGGCTAATTCTTTAAGTTCAGTGCTGACTCTCACCAGACTTTCAGTCAAACTCATCGTATGACCGATTTTTTTCACTTCATCTATATAAAAATCCAATGCCACCGATGATTGACGTTCTGCTGCATGCAACATTACTTGATCCGTCACAAAAGGATTCCCGTCACGATCCCCCCCTATCCAACTACCAATACGCAAAAAAGATGAAACTGGCGGCGCATCTTTCCCCATACGACGCTCAAGTAAGTCTTCAATTTTCGCATAGATGTAAGGTATCTCAGTAAGAAAGGAATAGCTATAGTAAGCTAAGCCATTTTCAATTTCATCATGAACGGATAAACGCTCAGGACGTAACATACGCGTCTGCCACAAGATTTGAATCGCAGCACGCAAACCTTCTTCATTATGGCGTTTTTCATTGGGAGTCAGTTTTATACGGGTGCGTTCCCTCAACAAACGTTCAATAGTCAACTGACAGTCCAATATACTCCTACGCTGCACCTCCGTTGGATGCGCTGTTAACACTGGGGACACTAATGCTTTAGAAAAAAAATTGGCTAATGCCACACTATCTTTCCCATTCTCCAACACACGTTCCAAGGCCAACGTCACACTGCCTGCCTGAGGCGGAGACCCGGCACAAAGATGAGCACGACGACGCCGATTATGGTGTAATTCCTCAGCGATATTAGAGAGCTGTGAAAAATAGCTAAATGCTCGCGCCACAGCTACCGTGTCTTTATTACTCAATACATTGAGTATTTTATCAAGCTCATGTCGTACCTTTGGATCTTGCTCACGATGGAAGTGAACCGCGATTTGTCGAATATTCTCGACCAAATCAAAAGTAGACTGACCTTCCTGTTCACGCAATGTATCTCCCAATATACGTCCTAATAGACGAATGTCTTTGCGTAACGGCAAGTCTTTTCGTAGCGGCAAGTCTTTGTTGTCTAATATATTATTCTTATAATCATAATTTTCAGAACCAGCAATACTCATTGTGTTATGTCACCTTCAGGATAAAAATGAATGCGGCGACTACTTGCCACAACCCAAGTCTGGGTTGACCATGCTAAAATTATTAAGAAATTTTGCAATCTTTTCATTTTAATTAAAATTAATGTCCAGCCCATTTATCTCCCCCCAGAAAATTATAATTGCTTCACGAGAAAGTTTACTTGCTATGTGGCAAGCTAAGTTTATTCGCCAACAATTAAACGAATTATACCCACAAACTGAAATCAGCATACTCGGCATGACCACGCGCGGCGATCAGATACTTGATACCTCACTATCCAAGATAGGAGGAAAAGGTCTATTCATCAAAGAATTAGAACAAGCTCTGGAGGATGGCCGTGCCGATATTGCAGTGCATTCCATGAAAGATATGCCGATGAATATGCCTCAAGGCATGATATTGGCAGCCATTACTGAACGGGAAGATCCGCGTGATGCTTTTGTTTCTAACCAATATTCCAACCTTGAAGCACTACCGATTGGCAGTGTGGTCGGCACGTCCAGTCTACGACGTGAGAGTCAATTGCGCGCGCAGTTCCCACACCTAGAAGTGCAACCGCTGCGTGGCAATGTACAAACCCGCCTGCGTAAACTTGACGAAAAACAATACGCAGCAATTATCCTTGCTGCGGCAGGTTTAAAACGACTCGAATTATCTGATCGCATCACATCACTTTTGAGCCCTGAACAAAGTTTGCCGGCAGTGGGACAGGGTGCTTTAGGAATAGAATGTCGTGCTGATCGCTCAGATTTGGCAAATCTTCTAAAACCACTACATCACCTTGAAACGGCACAATGTGTGGAAGCTGAACGTGCCATGAGTCGTGTTCTGGGCGGCAGTTGTCAGGTACCCCTGGGGGCATTTGCTGAAATTACAGGAGATATGCTGCAATTACGTGGATTTGTTGCCAATCCAAATGGCAAATGCATAATTAGCGCGGAATTAACTGGCAAACCTGAAACCGGAACATTAATGGGGGAGCAATTAGCACAAAATCTGAGAGTACAAGGTGCTGATGAAATTTTGGCCGCCCTAGTACCTGATCATAACTGGAATTAACGTGTCCGCAACCAAGCCGTTAACGGGGATTCATATATTAGTTACGCGTCCAGCTCACCAAGCGGCTTATCTTGCGGATAAGATTCGTACTATGGGTGGCAATCCAGTACTATTTCCAGTATTGGAAATTACAGATATAACAGATAATAGTCCATTGCTAGAATTAATTAATCGCTTGGAACAATTTGATTTGGCAATTTTTGTTAGTCCTAACGCTGTCAACAAAGCAATGCACTGGATTGATATGAAACGGATGCTACCGCCCAACTTAAGGATTGCCACTGTTGGGAAAAGTAGTGCAGATGCATTAAAACGTTACGGTGTCAAAGAAGTCTTGACTCCAATAGGACGCTCTGACAGTGAAGCGTTACTTGAGAAAGAAGAATTACAGTATATGAACGGGAAACAGGTAGTCATTTTCCGTGGCAATGATGGGCGCAATTTGCTGGGTGACACACTGATAAAACGCGGGGCCGCAGTAGAATACGCAGAATGTTATCATCGTAGCAAACCTAATGTGGACACAACTTCGCTATTAGCCGCTTGGTCACAGCACAAATTAAATGCCATCACCATAACAAGTAGTGAAGGCTTGCATAATTTTATTGCCATAATAGGCAAATCAGGCCAAAAGTTATTACCCATGACGCCGTTATTTACAACACATGAACGCATTGCGCAAACTGCAAGAAGTCTCGGATTTGAACATGTGATCACCACGACAGATACTGGAGACGAGGGTTTGCTGCAAGGTCTGTTGGATTATTTTCAAATAACCAAAAACCAGGGATAGCTTTTCAAAAAATATGGACAGAGATCCCCAGAACAAGACACAATCCAAACGATTCGTTAAATTAACGCTAATCGTAATCATGCTTGCTGCCTTTGCGATCAGCACACAGTGGACTCACATTGTGAGTTATATTGCCAATATTCAACGGAAACTGGTATCAGAAATAACCGAAATAGACTTTTTTGGTCAGAAATCAAGAAACCTTATGGCCGAAGTGCAGGCCACAAAACAAAAGACTGAAAACCGTTTAACTCAACTTGAAGCAGAATTACGAGTATCGAAGAATTCCCAAACTGCGCCCACCATTTCAAATGAATCATCGCTTCACAATTCCAAAGAAATCATATTGATAGATATAGAACAGCTGGTCATTTCTGCAGCACGGCATTTAGACCGACCTGGGAATGTCAAAGCTGCGCTAAATGCCATGAAACAAGCTAACAAGCTAATACAAAATATTAATAAAAAACAATTGTCTTCATTGCGTGATGCGCTTGGGAAAGACATAGAAAACCTAGAAACTGCCACCCATATCAAAACTATGGAAATCAGCTCACAGCTTAGCAAGCTTACTAATACGATCGACACACTACCGTTACTGGCGAATTCCAGCTTGACAGATGTCGCGTTTATTCCGGTAGAAGCCACACAAAAAAGTGACAACATATGGCTTAAGCTTTTACATGAGCTACTGCAAGATGTAAAAGAATTGATTCATGTCAAAAAGACACGAACTCCGGAAATCAAACTACTTCCACCCTCACAAATTCATTTTTTACGTGAGAATCTTAAGCTAAAGTTTATGTCGGCTCGTTTTTCCCTAATTTCCCGTGATGAAACCAACTTCAGAGCTGATCTGCAAACGATCATAAGTTGGATCAACCGATACTATGACAAAAAGTCAGAATCTGTCATCAAGATGCTTCGTGTATTGAATCAGTTACATGATAAAACATTCGGCATAGCATTGCCAAATGTCTCCGCTAGTCTTGATGCAATACAAAATTACAGACTTAACATTAACGAAGAAAAACTATGAGATTGATACTCTGGCTACTAGCCCTATTTTCTGCCGCAGTGGCTGTAACACTAGCCGCCAAATATAATACGGGACACGCCTTATTGGTAATACCACCTTATCAAATTGAGCTATCACTCAATGTTGTAGCCATAGCACTCATAATAATATTTATTATTTTTTACATCTTAATCCGACTGGCATCAAGGATTTTAGGATTCAATCAACGGCACCGCCATAAAAAAACAAATGACATGATGCTGGCAGGACTTAAAGCTTATTTCGAAGGTGAGTATGTCCAAGCTGAAAAAGCTGCTTCTATTGCATTAGAACTGGCAAACTCATCAATCGTGAAAGCGATTAATGCAGTCATTGCAGCGCGCTCTGCGCATAAACTTGAAGAAGTTAGACTGCGTGATAGATATATTAGCCTCATGGAAAATGACGCACCTGATGAAAAATTACTATTGCTCATAACAAAAACCGAGCTTTTACTGAGTGAAGGCCATTACGAAGCGGCACTCAACGCGTTGAAATCTTTATATTCAACAGGTGGTTTACAACAGACTGCGGTATTACAACTGGAATTAGAAGCGCAGCAGCAAGCAAAAAATTGGGATGCCGTACTCGATTTAACCGATATATTAGAAAAACGTCATCCCGCTAACAAAGAGCTGATAGAGAAATTAAGACATGTTGCACACATGAAAAATATTAAGTGCAAAGCTTCAGATCTCCCATTACTCAGTAAGTATTGGAAAGACCTGTCTCCTATAGAAAGAATGGATAGCAAACTGGCAATTGCCGCTACACACGCTTTTATCGCACTGGATGATTGTACTACCGCACATAAAATTATCGAACAAAGTATTGATGCACGATGGAATAGTGAATTAATTGCACTCTATGCTAAAGGATTAGGTTCCAATGTAAACAAACAAATAAAATGTGCAGAGGTCTGGCTCAAATCCAGACCCAACAATGCCGACTTGTTACTCACATTGGGAAAATTGTGTACCCACTGCGAGCTGTGGGGAAAAGCACAGAATTATCTAGAAGCAAGTCTGTCAGTAGAACCTGGTCATGACGCACATCTGGCATTGGCTCAGTTATGTGAAAAACTCGGTAAGCACGAAATTGCCATGGATCACTATAAAAAAGGACTTGAGTTTACGTTGCGGCAACTCAACTAATAGAACTGCATCGCTAAGCTAGTCAATGGCTATGGCTTGTTTGTTGAAGGCGTAAATACATCAGAAAAAAATCCATCTTTAGGCAAGTTGCGTTGATTAATGAAATCATCGTATGCTGCTTTTACCATAACTGGCAATCCACAAGCATATACCTGGCATTTAGACAAATCATCAAAATCTTCTAATACAGCTTGATGTACTAATCCTTCTCTTCCCTGCCAATTATCTGTATGCAGAGCATCTGACAACACAGGAATAAACGTAAAATTATCATGTTGTTGTTGCCATTTGTATGCCAAATCAGCCAGATACAAATCAGCTTTAGTACGCACACCCCAGTAAAGGATCATATTTCTTTTGTTACCCTGGTTATTTTCAAGGTAGAAAGCATTTTCAAGAATACTTTTAATCGGTGCAAATCCAGTTCCACTGGCAACAAATATAGTCGAAACGTCTTCTGCTGCATCGCGTAAAAAGAAAGAACCCAATGGCCCCTCAAAGCGAAGCATATCTTTCTCTTTCATACGCGTAAACACATGCTCGGCAAAAATGCCACCTGAATAATTACGTGCATGCAATTGTAAGAATTCATCATCCTGTGGCGCATTCGCTAAAGAAAAGCTCCTGCGTTTCCCATCTTTCAATAAAATATCAATATACTGTCCAGCAAGAAATTGTAACCGCTGATTAGTCGGCAATTTCAAAGAAATAATCATCACATCGGGTGCAACGCGATCCAGCTTATGCACTCGGCAAGGCAATTTTTTAATTTTGATATCCTTAATTGCTCCAATTTCATGACACTCAATGACAAGCTCAGATAATGGCACAGCACAACAAAACAACGCCATACCTGCCTGCCGATCAGGTTCTGTCAGCGTATCTTCATTATATCCACCATAATCAACGACTCCCTGTATGATTTTACCTTTACAAATACCACAGGACCCGTTCCGACAACCATAAGGAAGTGAAAAACCTTCACGCAACGCGGCTTGCAAGATTGTTTCACCCGCTTCTACGTTAAGAATGTGCCCACTTGGCTTAATGATGATTTGATGCGACATCGAATTACTGGAAAACTAAAAACAATTGATTGGAAATAAGATAACTGACTATGAAAAACACACTGCTAATTGTTGGCTGCGGAGACATTGCTCTGCGCACGGCACCCCTGTTACAAACACATTACCGAGTATTAGGCTTATATCGTAATTTGGAAAGCAACCGTTTGCTACGATCACACGGAATCATCCCCGTTTATGGGGATTTAGATTACCCAAAAAGTCTTAACAAGCTTGCGGGAATCGCCCAAGCAGTAATACACTTAGCCCCCCCCCCAATCACGGTATATGCGATAAACGTACGGCTCACCTTCTATCAGCACTGACAAAACGAACATTAATTTATCCCACAATTCTACCACAGCGACTTGTCTACATCAGCACTAGCGGGGTATATGGTGATTGCAATGGTGCATTCATAGACGAAGCCCATCCTGTCAAGCCAAGCACTGATCGCGCACAGCGTCGTATTGATGCTGAAAAACAAATACGCAGTTGGGGAACGCGCCATCATATCAATACTTCTATATTACGCGTACCCGGGATTTATGCTGCAAACCGCTTGCCATTGACCCGTCTGCGCGCGGAACACCCGACACTATCAGCCGCAGATGACAGCTATACCAATCATATTCATGCAGATGACCTGGCACGCATCATTTGTGCAGCACTGCGTCACGCAAAACCCAACAGGATCTATAATAGTTGCGATGACTCAAATTTAAAGATGGGCGAATATTTTGACTTGGTTGCAGACGAATTTCATTTACCGCGCCCACCACGCATCGCCCTTAATCAGGCAAAGGAACTTATTTCACCCAGTATGTTGTCATTCATGAAAGAATCGAGACGACTCAAGAATAACCGCATGAAACAAGAATTATTGGTGTCGTTGCAATACCCTACTGTTTTAGATGGAATTAGAACAGATCAAACCATTTACCCAGAAAAGTAGCACGTAAGGTGTCAACGTACTTTTCGCCTGATTTCACCATTTTTTCCGCAAGCACTTTATGTAACAACTAACACATTCGTGCAATTGGACACGTCGCAGCGTCACGCATTGGGTTCGCATTGGTACGCACTTAAGTACTTCATGGCTATGTCGCAATTAACTATTGGTTTTTGTTAACTCTCTAATTGTACTTT
>CAXBGL010000004.1:0-36656 GCA_963975255.1 uncultured Nitrosomonas sp.
AGGGTTTTATAAATTCTTAAATCAAATTCAACATTTAATTGTGACATAGCCTAAAACAACTAGACGATGACTAGCGGCTTTATTTTATTCGCGTATGCTGAGGAGAGAATATAAGAAGGGGGAGTGAATTCGCAGACTAGTTTTACTGTTTATGCGGAAAATAAAACACAAGGATTCAAATTTTAATCCTTGTGTTTTATTATAAAAACAATCCGAAATTTAAGTTTTTATAAATTGGAAGAATTATCTGGGCTATTCGTTTGAGTATAATTTTTAAAGGTTAAAAATCACCATATCAGCAGTAATATCATTTAAGTTAATGCCGATGAGATCAATTGATGCGGCATCATCAATAAATTCAACGCGTACGCCATCTTCACGCTGTTCAACATTGGTAATGACTTGTAACAATTCGTCCAGATTATCAATACCCGTTTTCTCGGAATCAAAGAACAGTCGGTCTTCACCGATGGTAAAATCTTTAACCTCAAAATGTCCCAACGCGTAAAAGCCAAAGGTGTCATTGCCACTGCCGCCTTGAAGGATGTCATGGCCATCCCCGGCACGCAGGATGTCATCACCCGCATCACCAAATAGCTTGTCTGTCCCGCCTTGACCATCGAGGTCATCATTTCCTGTACCGCCACCTAACGTGTCGTTGCCATCTCCACCGGTGATGGTGTCATTGCCAGCTCCACCTTCAATCTTGTCATGACCTAAATCGCCAGCCAGAATGTTGTCTACTTCATCACCAATAATGAGTAGATCGTCTTCTCCAAATCCACCAGAACCAAATCCTACAAATTCAATACCATCGATTATTTCGACTAATGCTGATGAGCCTATATTAGGACGGGGTGTTGTCGTCACAGTCATTTTTGTTGTCTCCAAATACACTAAATGTTAAATTTTTTATTTCGATTGCTATTCATATTTATCCTATAATAAGAATAATAATGATAGTTATTCTCAATAATATCAAATATTGTTAGAAATGCAAGATTAAATGGGATTTTTTTATTTGTGTTAATCAGAAGAAACACCTTTAAATACAGTGCTGGATACCATTCATGCTGTGATTCGCAGAATTGGGTGGTTAATGTATACGTGTCATTGATACAAAAATTGTAATCTGGATTATGGCTAAAAAACTTGAACAATCATTGCAGCAAGCGGGAAATTTAATCAGAGCTGGTAATTTGGATGAGGCTGCTGTGTTGCTGAATGCCTTAAAGGATGCATACCCACTATCTCCACTTGTTGCGAGGTTATGGTGTTCGCTAGCGAAGCAGACGGGGCAAACAGCTGAGGTGCCTGCTTATGCAGCCAAGATTTATGCACAAGTGCAGGGTGATATGCATCAAGCCCGTTGGGCGCATGTAATGGGTACAGCAAACTTTATTTTGTTGGATCTGGCTGCAGCACAGGCCAATTTTACTTGCGCATTGCAACATTTAATTGCCTTGGTGAAAGCAGGTAAAGTACCCAAAAAGCGTGCGCAGTCACAAGCACAATCTCGCATGGTAAAAGATATATTTGTTTCAGGTCAAGCTGAGAAACTGATGTGGGAAACCTGTTCAGCGTTATCATCACTTGGGATTCAGGCCTTTCCTTTTGCAGGGACCCTGCTGGGGATTGTGCGTGAAGGACGCCTGTTGGATTTTGATAAGGATCTGGATATTGCGGTATGGATTGAATCATTGGATGCCTGTTGCGCGGCTTTAGAAAAGATGGGTTGGTCACAGGTGCCGATGGGGATTGCGTACAGCAATTACCGTGACTATGTGCACGTTGAAATAGGTATTACACTTGACGTCTGTGGTTTGCAGCAAAATGGTGCTCAGCAGATAGTGGGGGGGTTTTCATTGCCTGATCGTCCTGCAGCGTATCAACGAGTTTCTGTTTTTCCTGTCTTCGAGTTAATGCAACGTAAAACAGAGTTTGGTGAGGTATGGTTCCCGCAGCAACCTGAAAAAATTCTTACTTCATTTTATGGAGATTGGCGGACACCGAATCCACATTGGGATACGGTGATATCTGCGTGTAACCTTGAGCAGTACACTTTGCTGGTAAAGTGTTATGCCTATTATCGTCTTGTCAAGAGTTGGTTGTCAGGGGATCTTACGAAGGCATGGTCCTATACCCAACAGATCGGATTGAAAGATCCTGATGATGTATTGATATTGCGCTGTCGTCAGTGGTTGGAGCGGACCCTGTCTCAATTAGGTCAAGAACTTCCTGTGTGGCCACAAGCTTGCCACAAGCAGCGGGTTTACACGCGTATGGTGGGTGATTTGTTTCATGCAGGTCATGTCACTTTCTTGCGTGCAGCGCGTGCACTGGGTTCGCATTTGACGGTTTGTGTGGTGTCAGATGAACGTGTACGAGAGAATAAGGGAAAGCGTCCAGTGATGACGCAAACGGAACGTGTTGCGGTAGTTTCAGCGTGTCAATATGTGGATGCAGTGATTACTGAGAGTCCAGTGAATGCTACACCGGAATTCATGCAAATACATGGTTTCGATATCTATACTTTTGCTTGTGCTTCAGAAAGTGAGCGGATAGAAAAATATAAACAATGCACGCTGCTGCCAGCACATCTGATCCGAGAGATTGATTACACACCTAATATTTCAACTTCTGAGCTTGTGAAACGTGTGTTGGATGGTGCAGGCGGTAAAGATTCAGGTTCAGCATTAACTTAAGTCAAGACTGATTACCTATAGTTTTAGGACAGCTCTTAAATTCATATTTTTCGTCGCAATACTTCGTTACTCACAAAAGAAATTTTCTTACATATTAGATATATGCCGCGTCAATATTTTTTCTTCCGCCTCGTTTTGTTTAGAACTCCGAATTTGTAGCGGAGCCCTTTAGTAAATTTACGGATTAGCAAGGAGAGGATCTTACATATTTTTTCTGGAATGAGAATATGTTAACTTGTTGATAATGAGCGCTTAATTATTGCAGTGTTGAAAATTAGTTAGTCAGCATACTATTTCTTTATTTAAGGTAAGCAACTTATTCAGAAACTACAATTTAGAAAAGTTGTCTTAAATATATACTGGGAAATATTGAATTTTTCTCAGTAATGTTTAGATTGCCTGGTTAAAGGAAGGAGGTATCATGAGACGAATTTATTTTTTAGTTCCAGACCTTATTACTACTAAAAAAATTGTTGATGAATTACTTCTGGCGCGTATTGAGGAGCGAAACATTCACATTATTGCGAAGCGGGGTACGCCACTCGAAAATTTGCCGGAAGCCAATCTTTTGCAAAAGAGCGATTTTATTCCTGCGGCAGAACAGGGGTTGGTGCTTGGTGGCGCAACGGGTATGTTTGTTGGGTTGGTTGCGATGATACTTTCACCTGCTTTAACTGTTATTGCAGGGGGTGTATTGTTAGCAATTACACTAGCAGGTGCAGCTGTCGGCGCGTGGTTTGGTGGTATGGTAGGAATGAATGTTGGTAATAGACGAATTAAGCAGTTTGAGTATGCGATTGATATGGGTGAATTCCTGGTAATGGCCGATGTGCCACCTGATCGGGTTGATGTGATCGAAGCAGGTGTGCGGCAACATTTACCTCAAGTGGAACTTGATGGTACCGAGCCTAAGATGCCAGCGTTTCCCTGATCTAAGAAATTGCATGTCAAGCTTAGCATGCTATGATCGTAGTGGCGGGGGAGTTAATGCTCTGATGTAGTCTATTCATGGTTATGAGTTCATGCAGGCGATAGGTTCGTTATAAAGTATTTTAGTTTTTTGAAGAGGCAAATGGTATCGTAATGGAATGACTGTTACGGTAGCATCGTCTCTTCTTTCTTATGCGTGACACTATAAAACGGTCACGCTTTCCCATCTAAGTACAGTTTCTAGAGGTTGTCCATAAAACGTATATAGATGTACTGGGTAGATGATCCGATATTCCGAGGCCATAGTTTGGTAGTCATGTTGCGTAATGAATGTATTGACAGCACAGGCTAAGTCGGGAATTTGCGGCAGATTGATGGGTCATGTACTATTGCTTTCTTTGATATTTAAGGTGGGATGCAGTGAAAGTCTAACGATACTTTCCTGCATGTCTCGGGGTTTTTTATACTGAATATGCGACCGATTTTAAAATCCAGGAAGCTTGCCAATGTTTGTTATGACATTCGCGGCCCAGTGCTTGATAAAGCCAAACAAATGGAAGAAGATGGCCAACACATTATAAAACTTAATATTGGCAATCCTGCGACATTTGGCTTTGATGCACCTGAAGAAATCTTGCAGGATGTCATTCATAACTTGTCTGCTGCTTCAGGTTATTGTGATTCCAAGGGATTGTTCGCTGCACGCAAAGCAATTATGCATTACTCGCAAGAGAAGCATATTAGTAATGTGCAAATGGAGGATATCTATATCGGCAATGGTGCATCTGAACTGATTGTGATGGCTATGCAAGCGTTGCTAGAAAATGATGATGAAGTATTGATTCCAATGCCGGATTATCCTTTATGGACCGCAGCAGTCGTACTATCGGGTGGGGTGGCACGGCATTATCTGTGTGATGAACAATCAGGTTGGTTGCCTGATCTGGAAGATATACGTGCAAAAATTAGCGCGAATACACGCGCTATAGTCATTATCAATCCTAATAACCCAACGGGTGCGTTGTACCCGAAAGCTTTGCTGTATGAAATTATTGAAATTGCCCGTCAACACCAGTTGATTATCTATGCGGACGAAATTTACGATAAGATATTATTTGATGAGGCAAAGCATACTTCGATTGCTTCACTTGCGGATGATGTATTATTTATTACTTTTAACGGGTTATCGAAAAACTACCGTGCGGCAGGTTTTCGGTCTGGGTGGGCGATTGTTTCGGGCGAAAAAAATCACGCCCATGATTATATTGCCGGACTGAATATGTTGGCTTCAATGCGCTTGTGTGCCAATGTGCCTTCTCAATTTGGTATTCAGACTGCATTGGGCGGCTACCAGAGCATTTATGACCTGACGTTGCCGACCGGGCGACTCAAGCGCCAGCGAGATGTGGCTTGGAAGTTGCTGACCGATATTCCCGGTGTCACTTGTTTTATGCCTCAAGCAGCGCTGTACTTGTTTCCTCGTCTGGATCCCAATATGTATCCGATTGACGATGATCAGCAATTTATTCTTGATCTATTATTAGAAGAAAAGGTTTTGCTGGTGCAAGGTAGTGGTTTCAATTGGTTGAATTCAGATCACTTTCGTGTCGTGTTTTTACCTAATATTGATGACCTTACAGAAGCAATTGGCCGTATTGCTCATTTTCTCCAGCGTTATCGTAAACGTCATGGAACATAACTCGGGATGTACTATTTACACCTTACTAGCCCATACTCCGTTATGGCGTATAACGATTAGTCTTTTTAAATTAAAAATATGAAACCCATTAATGTAGGTTTATTAGGAATAGGTACCGTAGGCGGTGGCACCTTTACAGTGCTTAAACGAAATCAGGAAGAGATTGCCCGTCGTGCTGGGCGAAAAATTGTTATTAAGATGATTGCAGATCGTGATCTGGAAAAAGCACGCAGCCTGGCAGGGAGTGAAGTTGTTGTGACTGATGATGCACGTGAAGTTGTCATGCATCCTGATATCGATATTGTCGTAGAGCTAATTGGTGGCCAGACGATTGCCAAAGAACTGATTCTCGAAGCTATTGCGCAGGGTAAACATATAGTCACTGCTAACAAAGCATTGCTCGCTTTACATGGTACAGAGATATTTGCTGCAGCACATGCAAAAGGTGTGGTGGTTGCATTTGAGGCGGCGGTGGCAGGTGGCATCCCTATAATCAAAGCACTGCGTGAAGGACTGACTGCTAATCGTATTGCATGGATTGCCGGTATTATCAATGGTACAGCGAATTTTATCTTATCTGAAATGCGTGAGAAAGGCTTGTCCTTTGAAGTGGTATTGGAACAAGCGCAGAAACTTGGTTACGCAGAGGCAGATCCTACTTTTGATATTGAAGGGATTGATGCCGCACATAAAATAACTATTATGGCGGCGATTGCATTTGGTATTCCCGTTCAATTTGATAAAGTTTATACAGAAGGAATTACTCATCTGACGCGTGAAGATATTCGTTATGCGGAAGAATTGGGTTATCGTATTAAACTACTGGGGATTACAAAGCGTGTTAATAAAGGTATTGAATTGCGCGTGCACCCTACGTTAATCCCCATACGTCGATTAATTGCCAATGTAGAGGGTGTCATGAATGCCGTGGTAGTCAATGCGGATGCTGTGGGTGCTACCCTGTACTATGGTGCGGGTGCAGGGGCTGAACCTACTGCCAGTTCGGTTGTAGCTGATTTGGTAGATGTTACCCGTATGCATACAGCTGATCCCATGCACCGCGTGCCTTCACTCTCTTTCCAGCCTGATTTATTGGCTGATACGCCAGTAATATCTATGGAAGAGGTGGAGACTGCTTATTACCTAAAGTTACGCGTAGTAGATAGGCCCGGTGTTTTGGCTGAGATTACACGTATTTTGGCTGATTTTGATATTTCTATTAGTGCCATGTTACAAAAAGAGCCAGGTGAAGATGAAGATAATGTGGGTATTATTATTTTGACTCATTTAACTATAGAAAAAAATATGAATGCGGCCATTGCTAAAATTGAAGCGTTGTCTGTGATTACGGGTAATGTGATACGTATACGTATAGAAGAATTGAATAGTTAATTGCTTATAAATTTAACTTGCTAGCCTAGTGGGCAATCGAATCGTGCTGGTAAACCCTTACAATGTATGATGACTTTGGTCATATTTCCTACTTATCAAATATCAAATGCGTTATATCTCAACTCGTGGTGGCATGCCACCCAAAGCTTTTTCTGAAATACTCCTCAGTGGTTTGTCTCCTGATGGTGGTCTAGCAATACCTGAAGCTTATCCGAAGATCAATTCTAGTGAGCTAGAGAAATGGCGTAGCCTAAGTTATCAATCACTTGCGTTTGAGATACTGTCTTGTTTTATCGATGATATTCCAAGCAATGATTTGCGTCTTATTATTGAACGTACCTATACATCTGAAATATTTGGTAGCACTGAAATTACACCACTGAAAACACTAGAGCCGGGGTTACATATTCTGCGCTTATCTAATGGCCCTACGTTGGCATTTAAAGATATTGCCATGCAGTTTCTTGGAAATCTGTTTGAGTACATACTGGAAAAAAAAGGGGATGAACTGAATATCTTGGGGGCTACTTCAGGTGATACAGGTTCCAGTGCGGAGTATGCCATGAGAGGGAAGCGGGGAATTCGCGTGTTTATGCTCTCTCCGCTAGGGAAAATGAGTCGTTTCCAGACAGCACAGATGTTTTCCTTACAAGATAAAAATATTTTTAATATTGCTGTTCGTGGAGTATTTGATGACTGCCAGGACATTGTCAAGGCAGTGAGTAACGATCATCAGTTTAAACAAGCACAGCGAATTGGTACGGTGAATTCCATTAATTGGGCACGGATTGTAGCGCAGGTTATCTATTATTTTAAAGGCTATTTTGCGGCGACTGGTTCAAATCATGAACAAGTGTCATTTGTTGTGCCAACTGGGAATTTTGGTAATATTTGTGCAGGACATGTAGCGCGTATGATGGGACTACCCATTAAGCAACTTATACTCGCTACTAATGAAAATAATGTACTAGATGAGTTTTTTAGAACGGGGTGTTATCGTCCGCGCACTACAAATGAAACGAAACAAACCAGCAGTCCTTCAATGGATATTTCCAAAGCATCCAATTTCGAACGGTTTATTTTTGATTTGACCGGAAGAAATGCATCTAAAGTTGCGGAATTATGGCAATCTGTGGATAAAGGGTGTGCTTTTGATCTTTCGGCTACACCTTTTTGGCAAAGAATTAAGGACTTTGGCATTATTTCTGGAAGCGGCAATCATGCTGAACGCATTGCCACGATTCGAAAGCTTTATCAGCAACATAACATGGTCGTGGATACCCATACTGCGGATGGTTTAAAAGTAGGGCAAGAACACCGTGAAGCAGGTATTCCGTTAATTTGTCTGGAAACGGCACAACCGGCAAAATTTGCTGAAAGTATTAGTGAAGCGATTGGGTACGAACCTGATCGCCCGGCTGGTTATGAGAATCTGGAAGATCTGCCACAGCGATATGTTGAAAAAGATGCCGATGTCAATGCGATTAAGACTTATATTCTTGAACAATCAAGGTCAGCTTGACCAGGTTGGGATTGTTTAAGTGGTCGCGGGAACCAGTATTTAGCAGCTGGCGTTGTGGAGTTTGGTGTGAATTTTTTATTTTTAATCAGCATAATAGAAAGACTGAAGTATGCTTGTTTGTCTATTTCCTACGCAAAAAACTCGATATACTGATGAGTATGATCTGCTCATTTTATCTCAAAAATTAACCGACCCTTCTGGCATTTAAGCTCACTAACCGATCAATCAGGAGTCAGCTATGAAATTTTCAATTTATCGTTATGATCCCGACAAAGATAACAAATCTTATATGCAGGATTATGATGTCGAGTTGGAGCCGACTGATAAAATGTTGCTGGATGCGCTGGTACGAATCAAATCGATTGATGATAGCTTAAGTTTACGACGCTCATGCCGGGAAGGGGTATGTGGATCTGATGCCATGAATATTAATGGTCGTAATGGACTGGCTTGTATCACCCCCGTTAATAGCTTGAAAGAGCCCATAGAAATACGTCCATTACCAGGATTGCCAGTTATTCGTGACTTGATTGTAGATATGACCCAATTTTTTAAGCAATATCATTCGATCAAACCATATCTTATCAATAATGATCCACCACCAGAAACGGAACGATTACAATCACCAGAAGAGCGTGCAGCATTAGATGGTGCCTATGAATGTATCTTGTGTGCTTGTTGTTCCACCTCATGTCCTTCATTTTGGTGGAATCCCGATAAATTTGTGGGTCCTGCGGCACTTTTGCAAGCTTATCGATTTCTCGCTGATAGCCGGGACCAGGCGACTGCTGAGCGTTTGGATAATTTAGAAGATCCCTATCGTTTGTTTCGCTGTCACTCCATTATGAATTGTGTGGCATCTTGCCCCAAGGATTTAAACCCGACTAATGCGATCGGTAAAATTAAAAATATGATGGTTAAAAGAATGGTATGAAAGAGTGGGAGCGTGCTCGTTGGCGTTGTCGGCGTGGTTTGCTTGAATTGGATATTGTATTACAACGCTTCATGGATAAGTATTACAGTCAACTGGGCGATGTAGAGTTGCAACAACTCGAAAGATTACTGTCTCTACCAGACAATGATTTATGGGATATGATTGCTGCTAAGAAAGAAATACAGGATGATAATCTGCAATCAGTATTGCAACTACTACAGAAAAGTTAACGCGGAAATAACGATGCGTTGGCAGATTTTTGCCATCAGACATCGTCTCAATTATTCATCTACGGTTTACTTAGCTGATTGAATGGAATGTTGAAATATTTATTATGTTGTAAATTATAGGTTTATTTTTTACAAATATCTGGTTGCCTAACTGGAAGATTAGGTTTTTCTAATATTGAGCAGCGCTTGTCAATAGAAAATGATGCAATAAGTGGAGAAAGTTATGGCACAAAAGGGTATCGCAACTTTGGATCTTGGAAACAATCGTGGTCTGATTGAATTGCCAGTTTTGTCAGGCTCGATGGGGCCAGATGTAGTGGATATTCGTAAACTACATGCTAAAAGTGGTATGTTTACTTATGATCCAGGCTATCTCTCAACCGCCAGCAATAGCTCTAAAATAACATTTATTGATGGTGAAAAAGGGATATTGTTATATCGTGGGTATCCCATTGAGCAACTTGCAGCGCAATGTGATTTCATTGAAGTCTGCTATTTGTTGATGAATGGTGACCTCCCGACCAGTCATCAAAAAACAACATTCGATCAGGCAATTAAACACCATTCCATGTTGCATGAACAATTGGTGAAATTCTTTACTGGTTTTCGACGTGATGCACATCCCATGGCAGTTATGGTTGGTGTGGTGGGTGCACTGTCAGCTTTCTATCATGAAGCGATGGATATTTCTGATTCGGTACATCGTGAACAATCCGCTTTGCGCTTAATTGCGAAGCTACCGACTATTGCTGCAATGGCCTATAAATATAATATCGGACAACCTTTTGTATATCCACGCAATGAGTTGAGTTTTGCAGAAAATTTTTTGCACATGATGTTTTCAGTGCCTACTGAGAAATATAAACCAAATCCAGTGATTGTGCGGGCACTGGATCGCATTCTGATTCTGCATGCGGATCATGAGCAAAACGCTTCGACATCTACAGTACGTTTAGCAGGTTCTAGTGGTGCCAATCCATTTGCTTGTATTTCAGCAGGTATTGCCTGTTTGTGGGGACCTGCGCATGGTGGTGCTAATGAAGCATGCTTGAATATGCTGGAAGAAATTGGCGATGTTTCGCGTATTGATGAGTATGTCAAACGTGCTAAAAATAAAGATGATAATTATAGATTGATGGGGTTTGGTCATCGGGTATATAAGAATTTTGATCCACGTGCAAATCTGATGCGTGAAACCTGTCATGAAGTACTCGATGAGTTGGGATTACAAAATGATCGTTTATTTAAATTAGCATTGCAACTGGAAAAGATAGCGCTTGAGGACGAATATTTTATTTCCAGAAAGCTTTATCCAAATGTTGATTTCTATTCGGGGATTGTACAACGTGCTTTAGGAATCCCAGTATTTATGTTTACGGCTATATTTGCTATGGCACGTACAGTAGGTTGGGTAGCACAGTGGAGTGAAATGATTTCAGATCCTGGATACAGAATAGGACGTCCGCGCCAACTCTATACAGGTACAACAACGCGTGATGTTCTTGCAGTTTCATTACGTAAGTAACCTGATTATAAAGGGAAATTTGAGATATGTACAAACAGTTATTCGATGATTCTCTATTATTTGGTTCGAATGCTCCCTTTATTGAAGATATTTATGAAACGTATCTGCAAAATCCAGTGTCTGTTGCACCAACATGGCGAGAATATTTTGATCAAATTCATCAGGCACAAGAAATAGCTGAACACAATTCCTCTCATAACTCGGTAATTAAAGCCCAGTCTGGTCATCATGAAAACAATTCTGACCAAGACAAGCAGAAAGATATTCTTACAGAGATGCTTTTTGATGCAGGTGATTCTAAGCAGGTTGCGGTGCTGCAAATTATTAATATGTATCGTTATCTGGGAATCGGGCAAGCGAATTTAGATCCACTTAAACAGAAGCTACTACCCAAAATTCCAGTGCTTGATCCGGCTTACTACGGGCTTACGGATCAGGATATGGATACAGTATTCAATACAGGTTCTCTAGTTGGTCATGAACATGCCTCCCTACGAGAAATATTGCAAATATTACGACAAACGTACTGTGGCACGGTGGGCGCCGAATATATGTATATTTCTTCTGTGGAACAGAAACGTTGGATTCAAGGTCGACTTGAAGGTCAACGCTCAAGGCCTGCCTATACGACGGAATATAAACGCCATATTCTGGAGCGACTTATTGCAGCAGAAGGTTTGGAAAAGTACCTGCATACTCGCTATGTGGGACAAAAACGTTTCTCAGGAGAGGGTAACGAAAGTCTGATTCCACTGCTGGATTGTTTGCTGCAACGAGCGGGCGAGATGGGGGTGGAGGAAATTGTAATGGGCATGGCACATCGTGCCAGGCTCAATGTATTGGTCAATACACTGGGGAAGATGCCTGCTGATCTTTTTCAAGAGTTTGAAGGCAATCATGTACAAGCATTGCCTTCAGGCGATGTTAAATACCATCAAGGTTTTTCCTCTGCAATTATGACGTCTGGTGGTGTTGTGCGTTTAGCATTGGCTTTTAATCCTTCTCATCTTGAGATTGTTAATCCAGTCGTAGAGGGTTCAGTTCGTGCTCGTCAGCATCGGTTGCATGATAGGCAAGGCGATCGGGTACTACCCGTATTATTACATGGTGATGCAGCCTATGCAGGTCAGGGCGTCGTGATGGAGACACTTAATCTGTCACAGACTCGTGGGTATAATACAGGTGGTACTGTTCATATTATTGTTAATAACCAAATTGGTTTTACAACTTCTGATACCCGTGATAGTCGTTCTACACTGTATTGTACGGATGTATCAAAAATGATTGAAGCGCCTATTTTTCATGTCAATGGCGACGATCCAGAAGCGGTGCTAATGGTGACTGAGCTGGCATTAGATTTTCGAATGCAATTTCACAAAGATGTTGTCATCGATATGGTGTGTTATCGCCGTCTTGGTCATAATGAACAAGATGAGCCGATGGTGACACAGCCAATGATGTATCAAATCATAAATGAACATTCGGGTACACGCAAACTGTATGTAGAAAAGCTAGAATCTGAAGGTGTGGTCAAGGCTGGTGAAGCGGATGTGATGGCACAAGCCTATCGCACTGCCATGGACGAGGGACTTAACCCAAACAAGAGTGTTTGCTACAATTATAAATCACCTTATACAGTGAATTGGGCGCCCTATCTAAAGCCAAGCAAGTGGAATCAGCAGGTAAAGACCGGGCTGTCGTTGAAAGATTTAAAGCATTTGGCTTTAAGGCTTACTCAAATCCCAGAGGGGTTTAAATTACATGCAAGAGTCGAGAAAATTATTGCGGATCGGCGTTTGATGGGGGAAGGTAAACTGCCATTTGATTGGGGTATGGCGGAGAATCTGGCCTATGCGGCCTTATTGAAAGATGGTTATCCAGTACGTATCTCAGGGCAGGATTCTGGAAGAGGTACTTTTTTTCACAGACATGCAGTGCTACATAATCAGACCCAGGAACAAGGAAGCAATAATACCTATGTTCCATTGAGGTATATTTCGCCTGAACAACCAGATATTGCAGTGATTGACTCAATGTTGTCAGAAGAGGCTGTGTTAGGCTTTGAATATGGCTATACAACGGCACAGCCCAATGAGTTAGTTGTTTGGGAGGCACAATTTGGAGATTTTGCTAACGGTGCTCAGGTTGTGATAGATCAGTTTATTGCTTCTGGTGAAGCAAAATGGGGGCGCTTGTGTGGTTTGGTAATGATGTTGCCTCATGGTTATGAAGGACAAGGCCCTGAACACTCATCAGCACGATTAGAACGTTATTTGCAATTATGTGCAGATTACAATATTCAGGTTTGTGTGCCTTCAACACCTGCACAGATGTTTCATTTATTGAGACGTCAGATGCTCAGGCCAATACGTAAACCATTGGTTATCATGAGCCCCAAAAGTATGTTGCGGCATAAGGAATCTGTCTCGAGTTTTGATGATCTTACGAAGGGTAGTTTTCAACCTGTGATTGCAGAGATAGAAGAAATTAATACTAAAAAAGCTCGGCGACTTATTGCGTGTAGTGGAAAAATTTATTATGAACTGCTGGCGTATCGTCGAGAAAAACAAATTACAGATATGGCAATTATTCGGATTGAGCAACTCTATCCATTTCCACATGAAGAATTACAGACTGAGATTGATCGTTATGTCGGGTGCAAGGAAGTGATTTGGTGCCAGGAGGAACCCGGTAATCAGGGCGCATGGCATCGGGTTCAGCATTATCTATTAAGACATATGCGGCCAAATCAAGTGTTAGGGTATGCGCTACGTCCTTCCTCGGCAACGCCGTCAGATGGCTATCTGGCGAGGCATAAATTTAAGCAGAACGAACTAATCGTGGCAGCATTTAGAGAAAAAATTTAGAAAGGGAAAACATCATGTTGGTTGAAGTTAAAGTACCCATGTTATCCGAATCGGTGGCGGAAGCAACGTTGGTTTCCTGGCATAAAAAACAAGGTGAATATGTCAAGCGCGATGAAAATTTAGTTGATGTAGAGACTGATAAAGTAGTACTTGAACTGCCTGCACCCATGGCGGGTGTGCTCACAAAAATTATTAAAGATAATGGATCTACTGTGACGAGTGGTGAAGTGATTGCTACAATAGATACGCACGCTAACGTTGTATCTATTGACACTATAGAGCATGCAGAAGTCCTTGCAACACAGTCTGGTGTGGTGGTGGCTAAGGATGCAGAGCAGAAACTGTTGATGCCAGCGGCGAGGAAACTAGCAGAAGAGAATAATCTTGACGCTTCAGAAATTAAAGCAATCAGTGGTACAGGGCGTGGTGAGCGAATCACGAAAGAAGACGTGCAGGCATATTTGCAAACACAATCCCAAGTCTCTTTAAAAGAAGAAGCTATTACAACGCCAATTAATAACACCACAGAGCATGAACGGCAGGATAGAAGAGTTGCCATGTCGCGGTTACGCATGCGTATTGCTGAACGATTGGTTCAATCTCAATCTACTGCCGCAATCCTGACTACATTCAATGAAGTGAATATGCAAGCAATCATTTCTCTGCGTAGCAGATACAAAAATGAATTTGAAAAGAAAAATGGTGTAAAACTTGGTTTTACCTCATTTTTTGTTAAAGCAGTTGTAGCTGCATTAAAAAAATTCCCAATACTTAATGCCTCGGTAGATGGAAATGATATTGTTTATCATGAATACTACGATATCGGTATTGCTGTGGGTAGCCCACGTGGGCTGGTCGTGCCTATTATTCGTGACGCGGATCGTTTATCCCTTGCTGAGATAGAGAAGCAGATTACTGATTTTGCTAAACGTGCTCAGGATGGCAAGCTGACTATCGAAGAATTGACAGGTGGCACTTTCTCCATAACTAATGGTGGTGTATTTGGCTCAATGCTTTCTACTCCTATTATTAATCCACCACAAAGTGCTATTCTGGGTATTCACGCAACCAAGGATCGCCCTGTAGCTGAAAATGGCCAAGTCGTTATTCGCCCCATGAATTACCTGGCGTTATCTTATGATCATCGGATCATAGATGGCCGTGAAGCGGTATTGTCTCTAATGGACATGAAGGAAGCTTTGGAGTTTCCGATGAGTCCGCTGTTAGAAGTTTAGACAACAAAGTAATGATTGGCAGCAATTAAGACTAATGTTTTGTGCGTTATAAAGTAGAGAAACACGTCTGTTTGCCCGTGTAAATGAAAAGACTCGATGCGATTTTGGAGCCAAACGGAGCTGAATGGTTAATATTTATCGATAGATTATTTTAATATTCTCAGCTTTAAATTGAGCGTATAAAGATTCTAGTAGATTGTCGTGTAGGTTGACTTTCCAACTATTACCTAATTCAAGTTCACAAATAGCATCCTGGTTGTGATAAACAACTGAAACTTGGCAGTAGGGATTATCATTGTGCTCATTATTCTCACCAGAAAGCTTGGCTTCATTCTGGTTGCAATATGGTGTCAATAACGTTTTTAGCTTGGAGACATGCGATAACGTGGATGGGTCGCAGTACACTCTGATTTGTTTGGCAAAGCATGAACGAGCACTCGTTAGATCATATAATTTTTCAGCGGAGATACGTAACTCACCACTATTTTCATTGTTATATCCTTTATTATTTATCAGGGCTTCTACGATAAGGAGTTGGTCTACTTTCAACCAGTCTCGATTAGCGCTAAATAATTCATTAAAGACCACCAATTCTGCACGTGCATTACCATCGTCCAGAACAACAATACCCATTCTGCCTCGTCGTGTCATTTGTGTGCGTACAGAAAAAATGATGCCTGCTAAGAGTTGTGTTGTTCGTTGTGTACTCAATTGATCTAAGCGGGTAGATATAAATTGCTCTAGCTCTTTTACATAGGTTGTAAACGGATGCCCACTGAAATAGAAGCCCAGTCCTAATTTTTCATTTTGTAGTTTTTCTCTGTCAGACCAGGGTGTAATTTTAATAAGCTTTGGTTTCAATACGGCTTCATCACTTTCATTAAATAAATTTATTTGGCTGGCTGTGCGGCTGATTTGTTCGGCTGATTCAATCGCAATACCTATTGATGCCATTAAACCGGCACGATTTGTATTGATTGGATCAAAAGCTCCGACACGAATAAGAGATTCAATAACACGGCGATTGGCAATACGTCTGTCTACCCGACAACAAAAATCAAATAAATCAGTAAATGATCCATTTTTATCGCGCTCTTTGATAATTGATGTAATGGCTGCTTTACCGGTACCTTTTATTGAGCCCAAGCCATATCTAATTGTATTTTTGTTGAGAGGGATAAAACGATAACTGGAAAGGTTAATATCTGGTGGTAGGATAGTCAGCGTATTGGCGAGACTATCTTCAATGAATGTATGTACCTTGTCCGTATCATCCATATCAGCTGACAAAGTTGCTGCCATGAATTCAGCAGGAAAATGTGCTTTAAGATAAGCAGTTTGGAATGCAATCAATGCATAAGCAGCAGCATGTGATTTATTGAAACCATAACCTGCAAATTTCTCCATTAAACTGAATAGTTCGGACGCTTTTTTTTCAGTTAAGCCATTGTTGAGCGCACCTGAAACAAAAATATCTCGCTGCTGTGCCATTTCCTCAACTTTTTTCTTACCCATTGCACGGCGCAGCAAATCGGCACTGCCCAGACTGTAACCACCGATTACCTGTGCAATTTGCATGACTTGCTCTTGATAGACCATTACACCGTAGGTTGGACTCAATATGGGTTGCAAGCGTGGGTCCAAATAATCTATCCGTTTGCCATGCTTGCGTTCAATAAACTCGGGAATCAGATCCATGGGCCCCGGACGATACAACGCGACTAAAGCGACGATATCTTCAAAGCAATCAGGTTTTGCATTTTGCAATAAATCTTTCATGCCGCGCGATTCAAATTGAAATACTCCAATCGCATTGCCTTGGCGTAGCAAGGCATAAGTTGCACGATCATCAAGAGAGATATCTTCTAGAGAGGAAAATTCGCAGTTCTGAGTATTGCCAATGGCTGGATCTTTTTGTATTGTTTGATTTCGTTGCCGGATATATTCGACTGCACGATCCAGAGTCGTTAATGTACGCAGTCCAAGAAAGTCGAATTTAACCAGGCCAATTTTCTCGACATCATCTTTATCTAGTTGACTGACTACTGAGTCACCTGACTCAGTGCAATAAATGGGACAAAAATCAGTAATTTTTCCTGATGCAATTAATACGCCACCTGCATGCATACCGACATTTCGGGTAAGTCCCTCAAGACTTTCCGCTAGCTCCAGTAAATTACGGACATCTTCTTCCTCTCGTGCACGCTGGTTTAGTTGTGGTTCAATGTTACGTGCTTTCTTTAATGTCATTCCTAATTCAAATGGAATTAATTTCGCGAGTTGATCGACAAAGTTATAAGGTAGATCTAGTACACGCCCTACATCACGGACTACTGCTTTTGCTGTCATGGTGCCGAATGTGACAATTTGAGAAACACTCTCAGTGCCATAGCGTTGTTTTACGTATTCAATGACTTGTTCACGTCCATCCTGGCAAAAATCGATGTCAAAGTCAGGCATTGATACCCGTTCTGGATTAAGAAAGCGTTCAAACAACAAGTCGTAACGCAGTGGATCCAAATCAGTAATACCCAGAGAGTAAGCAACCAGTGACCCCGCACCTGAACCACGACCGGGACCAACGGGAACCTTGTTCTGCTTAGCCCAGTTGATAAAATCAGCAACAATTAGAAAATAACCAGGAAATCCCATTTGTATAATAGTTTTGACCTCAAAGTCTAGACGTGCATGATATTTTGACTGCTGTGTATTCCGTTCGTTAACATCGGGAAAGCGCGCAATCATGCGCTTTTCTATCCCAGTACGAACCTGGTCATGTAAGTAAAGCTCCAGACTTTGATTGTTGGGAGTAGGGAATAAAGGTAATCGGTTAATACCTAATTCCAGGACAAGATTGCAACGTTTTGCAATTTCTACGCTATTGGTAAGGGCTATTGGAATATCTGCAAAGAGTGTTGTAATCTCTGTTTGTGTCTTGAAGTACTGCTGTTCAGTAAAGTCTTTAGGGCGTCGTCGATCACCCAGTACATAGCCTTCAGAGATACAGACACGTGCTTCATGTGCTGCGTAATCCTCTGGATTTAGGAACTGTACGGACTGCGTCGCGACGACAGGTAGATTGAGATTGGATGCCAGTATGAGTGAATGATGTACCAGTGATTCTTCATTTGTACGACCATCTCTTTGGATCTCAATGTAAAAACAGCCAGGGAATAAGTTTGCCCATTTTTTTGCACAGTCTTCAGCTTGTTGTTGTTTATTTTGTATTAAAAACTGACCGATATCACCAAAGTGTGAACCAGACAAGGCTATTAATCCCTCCGTTCCACTATCATCTGGAAGAAACCAAGATTCTTTGATTTCTGCTTTGCCGCGATATTGATTTTCACGATATGCGCGCGATAACAAGCGGCATAATAATAAATATCCAGAATAAGATTGGCAAAGCAACAGAAGTCGAATAGATTTGTCACGATCAGCCTCATTACTCACCCAGATATCGCAGCCAATAATTGGTTTTATCCCATTATTACAAGCACTTTGATAGAATTTTATGAGGCCAAACAAATTGTTAAGATCAGTCAGCGCTATTGCTGGCATATTGTCTGTAACCGCCTTGGATACAGCATCGTTAATTTGAATGGTGCTGTCTACAATGGAGTATTCACTATGTAGCCGCAAGTGGATAAAAGCAGGATTGATAGACATTCTGTTACAAATAAGAGATCGGGATATTGGTTAATTGAGTGGCACTAAAAAGAATGTTGAGCATGGTTATTCATCTTTACGACCAATACAAACTTGGAAATTTACCATTGCTTGAGTTCTTCTAGAATCCGATATTAATTTTACACTACACAATGTTGAAGCCCCTGAACTTTTACGTTTTGTAGGTTCATTAGGGAAAATGTGTGCGGCGTATACTTTTGGTACAGATTCTGTTTATGTAGACTTGTCAGCAACAGGTAAACATTTATAGTTAAAAAAACTGATAATCTTTCTGGGTAACCAGTCGAGCTTGCCAGGGAAGGGCGCGTGTATGAAACCAGCATGTCCACCTGTCTCAGGATATTCTAATGTGACCGCAGATGAGACAGTATTTTGTTCGGGCAATACAGAAGCAGGCATAAATGGATCGTTGCGGGCATTAATAACCAGTGTGGGCACCTGGATATGTTTTAGCCATGGTTTGCTGCTAGACTGTTGCCAGTAATCGTCAGTACTACGGAAGCCATGCAGTGGTGCTGTTACCAAATCATCAAATTGGTATATTGAGGTGCATGCTGCGAGTTTACCTGCATCAAACAGGCCAGGAAAACGATCTAGTTTCTCTAATGCCTTGTCTTTTAAAGTACTGAGAAAATGGCGCGTATAAAGTTGGTTAAAACCAGAATCCAGAGCTGTACCTGCGGCAGCAAGATCCAATGGGACAGAAATTGCTGTTGCGCCCGTAACAATGTTATTTGCTTGCTTCCCTTGCTGACCTAGCCATTTCAACATGGCATTGCCGCCCAATGAAACACCAATGACGTATAGTGGTTGATGTGAACTCAATTGTACATTTTTCTTGGCAATACGTTTTAACATCCAGTCAATTTCTACAGAATCTCCAGCATGATAAGCACGTGGTAGTCGGTTGGGTATACCCGAACAACCTCGAAAGTGTACGACGACACTGCGCCAACCGTGTTCTTGAAGTGTGCGCATAATGCTGAGTACATAATGACTCCGTGATCCGCCTTCAAGGCCATGAAAAAAAACCACGAGTGGTGAATCGTTGGAGCCATCCATCCAATCAACCTCAACAAAGTCGCCATCATCGAGTTCCCAGCGTTCGCGTCGATATATGATTTTGCAGTTAGGTTTGATTAGATAAGGATAGATGGTTTGTGCATTGCCGCCGGGTAGCCAAGCTGGAGCAACATATGGTTCAGTGTAGAAAGTATGTGGTTTGGTTTCCATGTTAAGTTCTAAAAGTTAGATAAGAGTGCGATATTCCTCTCAATTTAATTGAGCCGAAGAAAATCGGTTGAGTATGTGCTTGCCCTTAGAATTCAAAATAAAATTTTCAATCACTTTTAAAGTGCATATGGCTTTTATAGAGGAGCAGGAAGTATTGTGATAGGAAAGGTTAATTAATTCATGTGAACTTCATGTAAATCCATGGAAAGGAGAGCGATTATCTTTTTTTACGTCGTCTCTTTGTTGAGACAGTTATATTATCAGTGAAACAATATGTTAGCACTTATAGACAATTGTTAGTCTGCAAAGAACGACGCACTAACTTTAAATATTTTTCAAGTAGTATTTAACCATGGTATTCTAATATATCAGAATTTTTGGCATGAACTTGTGATTCCCCGTGGTCTTGCCACGGGGTTGTTTATTCTTGATTAGTTGCCTATCACTTCTGGGTGTGCCAATTTGCGTTATCCTGAGTGGTAATCAGTGAAATAGAGTCATTTTTTACTAAACCATGGATCAATGGGGTCAAAGTTATATTTTATTCCATGTCGTACAAATGATGTGAATCCATTTCTCGATAAATTAGTTTCCATATCCGGCTTTTACTAAAAATTCGGTAACTGTATTGGCAAGAAGTTTGTAGAGCCCGGCACGCCAGTGATGGTAACCCTTGCGACCCATCGGGTAATCGCTACGTGGCGATTTCCAGCGCTGGATGTGCTGAGCACGGATGGCCAGTTTTATTGCATCATCGGTACTGGCTGCATATCTTTCGAGCATGTCTGACATGCGATACGAGTATAGTAACTCTTTTGACCAGTCCTTTCCGCCATTGGCTTCCTGGTTTTGGTCCTCGCTATATGCGGTGTCTATTAGTGCTATGGCTTTGTCGAATGGTTGCTGTGTCATAATGATTTTTAACCAGTTTGGCCATAACAGATAAGAGCAAAAGCCTTGGTGGTTTTGTTTTCAGGGCGCAAATACTGCTCAAATGGTTGAATCGTCACGGGAGGCGAGATTGCTATGTATGAAAAAAAGTTTATTAAACTGCTGAAATTGTATTTCCCGAGGTATGTTGTTGAGAGGCCATGTAAGTAAAATAGCACAAACATGTTTCTGTGAGGGGCTGCTTGACCACTACGCTATATTGGAACTCGATCAGCGTTTCTTGACAGGAGGTATGTATCGAGTGGCAGTGTTACGGATGAGGTTTGAAAGGAATACTTCAAGGGTCAGAAGCCCCCGACTTGCATGAGTTTTTTGAAAATAACCATGGTCACCTGCCATCAGTAAGATTATCTCAAACTGAGAGCTTTTAATTCATTGACGAAATATAGGTTAATTTTGAGCGCAAATAATAAACTAAGCAGACATGAGTTGCCTAAGTACATAAGGCAAAATGCCACCATGTAGAAAATAGTCTACTTCGATGGCGGTATCTATCCGACACAACAGTTTGACATCTCTTTTTGTTCCATTTTTACTGTGTATGTTGTGGTTGTATGTTATCTAGACCTAGGAGGTCGAAGTGTTCGTTACCGTCGATTCCAAGTGACTGCGTGTTGTCATTTTCTTTAAATTGTAGCGGGAGAATGCCCATGCCAATCAGATTGCTGCGGTGAATCCGTTCAAAGCTGGTGGCGATGACTGCTTTAACGCCAAGTAACTGCGTACCTTTCGCTGCCCAATCACGGCTGGATCCGGTGCCATATTCTTTGCCACCGAATACGATCGTTGGAACGGCATTGATTTGATATTTCATTGCTGCATCATAAATGCTCATTTGAGCGCATTCAGCGCCATTATCATTTTGAAAAATGGTAATGCCCCCTTCGCTGCCAGGAACCATCAAGTTTTTGATGCGGACGTTAGCAAATGTGCCACGCATCATGACCTCGTGATTTCCACGGCGAGATCCATAACTATTAAAGTTAGTCTTGGATACATCATTTGCAAGCAGGTATTCTCCAGCAGGAGAGGTTTTTTTAATTGCACCAGCAGGGCTAATATGGTCTGTCGTAACAGAATCGCCGAATATACCGAGAGCACGAGCGTTCTGGATGCTATTCAGTTGACTGGATGGTGCAGTTTGCATGGCAAAGTCTTGGAAGAAGGGTGGTTCAGCAATATATGTGGACTGGGGCCAGTTATAGGTTTGACCTGAAACGGACGATACATTATTCCACAGCGGATGGTCTTTAGTGAGATTGCTATAAAGTTTACGGAAAGTTTCAGCATTGGTGGCAAATTTTAACAGTGCTTGGATTTCTTCACTACTTGGCCAGACATCATGAAGCCAGACTGGTTTGTTTTCCTTATCGATTCCCAGTGGTTCCGTGGTTAGATCTTTAAGTACGGTTCCAGCAATAGCGTATGCTACAACTAAAGGTGGTGAGGCTAAAAAGTTGGCACGGATATTGGAATGAATCCGTGCTTCAAAATTGCGATTGCCGGAAAGGACTGCGGCACACACCAAGTCATTTTTCACAATGGATTCTTCGATGGGTTCGGCCAGTGGGCCAGCATTTCCAATGCAGGTAGTGCAACCGTAGCCCACTAGGTTAAAACCAAGTTGTTCAAGGTAGGGTAGTAGTCCTGTTGCTGTCAGATATTCTGTTACCACTCGTGAGCCTGGTGCCAGTGATGTCTTGATATGGTGTTTAACGGTCAGGCCTTTTTCTACTGCTTTCTTAGCGAGTAGTCCAGCAGATATTAATACACTTGGGTTAGAGGTGTTGGTACACGAGGTGATAGCTGCTATCAAAATGTCACCGTGACCCAAATCAATTGAATCATTTAACGCGTCTGTGGCGGTGTCAGCGGCATCGGGTGTTGGATGATCGCTGATCATTTCAGTTACATTTCGTGCACTATTTGGTGGTAAACAGTTCTCATTCTGATCAATAGGGCCGATATTGGTACAGACGTCAGTGTCGTTAATGAGTATATTCCGCGTTAAATAGCGTTGATTCAAGTTTTCCGCTTGCCTGCCATATCCACTCTCAGTAATGGGTTTGCTGAAGAGTTCGGTAAATTTGGATTTGAGATGAGCGAGATCAATGCGGTCTTGTGGACGTCTCGGGCCAGCCAGTGAGGGAGCAATTGTGGTGAGGTCAAGCGCCAGTTCCTGGCTGTAATCAATATCACCTTTGTGTGGAATGCCGTACAGTTCTTGTGCCTTGAAATAGGATTGAAATGTTGTAATTTCTTCATCACTACGCCCAGTACCTTTAAAGTACTCAATCGTGGCATCATCTACAGGAAAGAAACCCATGGTGGCGCCATATTCAGGTGCCATATTAGCAATCGTGGCGCGATCAGGGAGTGTTAGCGAGGCAGTACCTTCACCAAAAAATTCTACAAACTTCCCGACAACATTTGCATTGCGCAGCATTTCTGTAACGGTTAATACCAAGTCTGTGGCCGTAACGCCATCACGTAATTGGCCTGTTAGATTTACCCCAACAACATCTGGTGTCAGCATATACACGGGTTGTCCCAACATGCCCGCTTCGGCTTCAATACCGCCGACACCCCAACCTACTACTCCAATGGCGTTAATCATGGTCGTGTGTGAGTCAGTCCCCACCAAGGTGTCGGGATAAACCAAACCGTTTTTTTGATGTACCCCACGAGCAAGATATTCTAGATTTACTTGATGTACAATGCCGATCCCTGGAGGGATAACCTTGAATGTGTCAAATGCTTGCATCCCCCATTTTATGAACTGGTAGCGTTCATTGTTGCGAGAAAACTCTATTTCCATATTGCGGTTTAGGGCTTCTTTATTGCCATAGTGGTCAACTTGAACCGAATGGTCAACAACCAGATCGACGGGTACTAACGGCTCGATGAGCTTTGGGTCTTTCCCCAATTTTGTTGCCGCGCTACGCATGGCTGCCAAATCGACCAGTAATGGAACACCCGTGAAGTCTTGTAATACAATACGCGAAACAACAAAAGGAATTTCATTGACACGTGCTTCATTAGGTTTCCAACCAGCCAGTTGTTTGACATGAGATTCAGTAATTTTTTTAGCATCATAATTGCGTAAAACTGATTCCAGAACAATACGGATGGAAACAGGTAGCCGTGAAATTTTACCAAGCCCAGATTCTTCTAGCGCAGGAAGTGAATAGAATTTCACTTTTTTATTTTGTGAGTTAGGAAATTCTTTTAGGCTATTGAATAAATTGTGGGGCATGGAAATACTCCTTAAAAGATGCGCAAATCTATTTGGCGATACAAGTGAGGATTATACTCAGGTAGATTATGGCTATGGCTGAAATAATTGCGAAGAGAGTAAATATTATTTACCCATGCCATTCTTTTTTGAAAGCCGCAGGTATGTCAGATAATGAGCGATCTGGTTTCGATCAGATGGGGTGGCTGATGGGGCTCGAACCCACGACAACCGGAATCACAATCCGGGACTCTACCAACTGAGCTACAGCCACCATTAGAAAAACGAACCCAAGACCACAAAGTTCACTAGCATTTAACTTAATGTTGTCAGCTAATTAGAAAAGAAGTGGCGTGCCCGACAGGGATCGAACCTGTAACCCCCAGCTTAGAAGGCTGGTGCTCTATCCAATTGAGCTACGGGCACCGAATCGGGCTGCCCTAAAACTAAAGGGCTATAATTGGTCGGGGTGGAGAGATTCGAACTCCCGACATCCTGGTCCCAAACCAGGCGCGCTACCAGGCTACGCTACACCCCGGAAAAGGCGACACTATACCTTCTCAGGAATGAAACGTCAATTTCTAGTGCCCCAAAATTAGAATTGTTTTTTTAAATTAATACCAAACTTTTTTATCAAGCATAATATTTCCCAAACTTGCTTGTATTTTAAAATGAAACAATAAAAAAATTGTGCGCACATGCAGTGCACTCGATACTTGTTGTATAATGCACTATCTGATATTAGTATGCTTTTTTGTACACTACCGGGATTAAACTAGGAGCATTAAAGATGCCACAAGAGTTACATAATAAACAAGTTGCTCCCTATCAGCCTAAAAAGGGAGAGGACTATATGAGTCCTAAGCAGCTTGTGCATTTCCGCAAGATACTGGAGAGTATGAAAATTGAGTTGGGGCAGGAGATTGATCGTGCGGTGCATACAATGCAGGATGATGCGACAGTTTTTGCTGACCCAAATGATCGTGCCAGTCAAGAGTCAGATATGACCCTTGAATTACGCAATCGTGATCGTGAACGTAAACTGATTAAAAAGATTGATGAAATAATTTCTGAAATAGACGCTGGTGAGTATGGTTATTGTCACAGCTGTGGTATTGAAATTGGATTGAAACGTCTCGAAGCAAGGCCTACTGCAACGCTATGTATCGATTGTAAGACATTGGATGAGATAAGAGAAAAACAAATGGCTAAGTAGGCCACATAATTTTATTACATTATTTCTCACATAAAAAAACCTGAGCTTTAACAGGGTTTTTTTATGTGCAAAGGGAAAAATAAATTAATAATTATGAAGTGGCATCATCATTACCAGGAGAAGTTGTATTGCCAGTTTCGGATGGGGTAGAAGAACTATCAACAATGCCTTCCTCAGTTGCAATTGCTTTCATGCTTAAACGGAGGCGTCCCTTGTCATCAGCTTCTAGGACCTTGACACGTACTGGTTGACCTTCCTTAAGGTGATCTGAGACATTATTGACACGTTCATTAGCAATCTGTGAGATATGCAATAAACCATCCTTGCCGGGCAAAATACTGACGATTGCACCAAAATCGAGTAGTTTTAATACCGTGCCGTCGTAAATTTTTCCGACTTCAACTTCAGCAGTAATATCTTCAATACGTTTTTTAGCAAGTTCACCACCTTCTGCACTAACACAGGCAATCGTTACCGAGCCATCTTCTGTAATGTCAATAGTTGTGCCTGTTTCTTCAGTCAGTGCGCGTATCACAGCACCACCTTTACCAATTACATCGCGAATTTTTTCCGGGTTTATCTTGATTTTGATAATTCGTGGGGCATGTACAGATATGTCTTCACGGGTTGCAGGTAATGCTTGTTTCATAATTTCAAGAATATGCATGCGTCCTTCTTGAGCCTGTAGTAGCGCCACATGCATAATTTCTTTTGTAATACCTTGAATCTTTATGTCCATTTGTAATGCAGTAATCCCGTTTTCTGTTCCGGCTACTTTAAAGTCCATATCACCAAGATGATCTTCGTCCCCAAGAATGTCCGTGAGTACTGCAAAGCGATTGCCCTCTTTGATTAATCCCATAGCAATACCTGCGACATGTGCTTTTAACGGTACCCCTGCATCCATTAATGCAAGACAGCCACCACAGACTGATGCCATCGAACTGGAACCATTAGATTCAGTGATTTCAGATACAACACGTAACGAATAACCAAACTCCTCTGCTGAGGGGAGTACTGCAAGCAACGCACGTTTTGCAAGACGTCCATGACCAATTTCACGACGCTTTGGTGTGCCTACGCGGCCGGTTTCGCCTGTTGCATAGGGTGGCATGTTGTAGTGGAGCATGAAACGATCAGTATAGTCACCTTGTAGCGAATCAATTTTTTGTTCGTCACGCGCTGTGCCAAGCGTTGCAACAGCGAGTGCTTGCGTTTCACCTCGCGTAAACAGTGCAGACCCATGGGTGCGTGGCAATACGCCATTACGAATGGTAATGGCACGTACAGTACGTGTACCTCGACCATCAATACGTGGTTCACCATCTAAAATTTGGTTGCGAACAATTTTTGATTCAAGCTCAAAACAGGCTTCATTGAAAGATTGGGAATCTGGTCCATCCTCGGTATCGACATTCATTTCAGTAGATACACGTTGCCAGATTTCCTTTATGGCCTCTGACCGCACTTGCTTTTGTTTCAACATAAAAGCCTTACGCAAATCTACTTCTGCCAGCTGTGCAATTTTTTCAGTGAGCGCGATATTTTTTTCTGCAGGCGCCCAATCCCATGTAGTGACCCCAGCTTCATCAGCCAGCTCATTAATCGCGTTGATAACAGATTGCATTTGTTCATGTCCATATGTGACAGCGCCGAGCATTATATCCTCAGATAATTCCATGGCCTCTGATTCCACCATAAGCACAGCCTGTTGTGTGCCAGCTACCACAAGATTCAATTGTGATTGTTTGAGGTCGGTAGTTGTTGGATTTAATATATACTCATTATTGATGTAGCCAACACGTGCAGCGCCAATTGGGCCATCAAACGGGATTCCAGATAAAACAAGTGCGGCAGAAGTGCCAATTAATGCGGGGATGTCTGCATCCACCTCATTGTCAGATGACATGACCGTGGCCACGACTTGTACTTCATTATAGAAACCTTCAGGAAAGAGTGGACGGATTGGGCGATCAATCAGTCTAGCGGTCAGCGTTTCTTTTTCTGAAGGGCGGCCTTCACGTTTAAAAAAACTACCAGGTATTCTGCCTGCCGCATAAAATTTCTCTTGATAGTCAACGGTTAGTGGAAAGAAATCTTGTCCTTGCCGAACACTTTTTGCACCAACTACCGTAACCAATACCACTGTATCGTCCATTGTAACCATCACCGCGCCATGCGCTTGCCTAGCTATTTCTCCTGTTTCCAGCGTTAGTTGATGGCGCCCGTAGGCAATACTCTTCTTGATCGGTTTCAATTAACAATCCTTTTATTGATAAAATTATCCCAGATTAGCCTTGTTACTATTCAGTTCGTTGATTTTGTCGATTTTTGATTTAGCAAATTATCTGTTTAAATAATTTGTAGCTGTCTGGGTTTAGATGGGAATGCAGACTATTTGCGTAAACCGAGGCGTTCAATTACGGTTCGATATACATCTATATTTCGATCTTTTAAATAATCGAGTAGCTTGCGCCGCCGCCCTACCATACGTAATAAACCACGACGTGAATGGTGATCTTTAACGTGTGTTTTAAAGTGCCCAATCAAATCATTGATTCGATTTGTTAAGAGTGCGATCTGAACTTCTGGAGAACCAGTGTCCCCGGCGGCTCTCTGATAGTCGCGCACCACTTGTGCTTTTTGATCGGTTGTGACTGACATACTTTTCTCCAATTAAATTGCCCAATAAGTTAAGACGCGGAATTTTACTCTTTAATGCCGCCCTTGTCCAAAGCAGATCAGGATGTTGCGTTGTTTTGTAACAAATTGGGAAAAAGAAGTAAGAATAAAGTATTTAACAAGTATGAATTCGAGTCAAGTAAATGCTTATTTTAACTTGCGATTCCCCGTGGTCTTGCCACGGGGAGCATTATAGTTTGTGTTTTTGAAGTCAGCGTAGCGCGCCGTTTTTGGTTTTTTGCGCCGTAATACCCCGCGGTCTTGCCGCGGGGATAGGTGCAGGGCGCGCGGAGCAAATTTATTTAAAATCGGTATAGCTATAATCGAAATTAGGATGATGGCGGCTGGTTTAACTATACCTGCCAGTACCTGAGGCAACAAATAAAATTAGACTTAATTTGCTTGCAAATATTGGCAATCGCTGATTATTGCCTCAGGTTTTCTACTACAACTTGATTGACACAAAATGTGTCGTATCTTAGCTTCTAGTTTCTTCATAGCACCATATTAGGAGTCTATGGGTCTTATACTTGTGAGTTTTTACCATCATCTCCAGATGGATTGGTAAATTGGTCATTTAATGCTTGAATATAATCATTTGCTTCGTCGATTACTTCGTCAACTGTTTGTTGCGTTACTTCATTCCAACCCGCTGGGTTTTGTAGAAACATAGGTCGATAAGCAGATGTACTCTTGTTAAAGGCTTGAGTGTACTGTTTGCAGATATCTTGATCATCTTCCAGCTCATCAGTCAGATTTTTTAGTATCTTGTTAGCGACGAATCTGCGAATAGAAAAATGAATGTAACCAATTGTTCCTAAAATCAGAAGTAAAATTATCAGTGATGATGTTTCGGTTGTCATGACATCAGTAATGAGGGTTTTTACTAAATTCCAGGAATCTGTTAGGGTCAAAGTCACACCCATCACTATTGCTAAGGTTCCAAATACTAAGCTGTCAATAAGTATTACTTTTCTTTTCCAGTGCTTGAGCATAGTTGTAAGCTTGTTGATAGCTAGGCTTTTTATTCCAGTTGCAGTTTGTTCCAGTTTTCCAACAATACGATAAGAACGTTCTACTTCAATTTGTTGCATCCGTATATTGATATCAGCCATGTCCTCACTACGTTTCTTTTCGTAGCGTTCTTTGATTTGTGGGTTGTCAATTGGAACGGCTGAATCAGGATTGTAAATTCGATAGAATCGTCCTGTCACTAAACCGACTTCAGCAAGGGAACGCTGCCAAGCTGAAACCACTTCTTCAGGGTTATCTTCTTGGGCGGTTACGTCCATCTGGTTAAGAATATAGAGAAACTTATTGGCGTCAGCACGATTTAAACTCGCCGATACCAGATAGGCTAATGTATCCTGCATTGCTTTCGGTTCTGGATGGCGTGCATCAAAAAATACCAGCACTAGATCGGATAAATTAATAATATGCTGTGTTAATCGCAGTGTAGAGGCGCGCTGATTATCCGCATCAAAACCAGGAGAATCAATAAGAATCTTGCCACGTATGTTCTCAGATGGACAAGTTTTTAGTTGTAGGTAGGCGTCGATTCGTTGTTGCCCAGCTTCAGAAATTTCTTCAATGCTGCGGCTAATTTGGAAGAATGGAAAGCGAGGGTCTGCATCAAGTGCCACACCAGGTAAGGTTTTAGCCTCATTATGTCGGCTATAACAAATAACTGTAAATTTGTCATCTATTGCTTGGTTGCCTGTACGTTGTAGGTGTAAGTTAAGAAGATTATTGATGAAAGTAGACTTGCCCGCCGAAAATGTGCCCAATACCGCAATCATTGGCCACCAAGTGACACAGGTTGCATAGGATTCATCTTTATTGATGAGCCCTATACTGTGACCGACATAATCCAGTTTACGAAAACTTTTAACCGCTTTAGCCAGAACTGGATTGTCTGGATGTTCATCAGCAAGATGCTTTTGTAGGCTTTCTATGAGCTTATTGATTTTTGTAGAACTATGTGACATGACAAGTCCCTTCTCATTCTTTAAAAAGTTGCATCTTTACTGAGATGCTCGACGAATACTGGTTTTTATATCATTTTATAATATTGTATGAGCAAAACTAAATAGAACCATTCGGAGGCGATTCTACCAAGAACCACCTCTGCTTTCCAGCAATTGATAATTGCTGGTTTTTTTTAAGCCGGATTGGGTTTTCAAGTGTATTTTTGCAAATTTCCTGAATTTTGGTTACGGCTAAACGAATTCTGGCTAAAAAATAGATTTAGCCCACAGTCACATCATAGTTGTTTTAAGAGATGGCAACTTGTTTTTTTATAACAAGATTATTATAGCCTGATATATATTTTATAATCTTTTAAACTCAGTGTGTTATAATTTTCTTATCTGAATTTCTGTTAATGGCATCTAATTTGCTTTTTATTGTTACTAAACGGTTAAACTGTGCTAAAGATGTCAGATGCGAATAAATAGTACTGAAAAATCCACGCTTATGAAAAGACAATACTTGTTCATCAGTAAGATTCTTTAGCTTTTCTTCGTCCACAGTATAAACGCCATCAATCTTATGTTTTTCTCCAGTAACTGTCGTTAAAGTAAATGCATTTGATTTGAGTAAGTTCAATTCAACCAACTCTTCAATAAACTTTTTGGTTAATATTTCTTTAGTGATAACATCTGTTAGATATTTAACCATACTCGTTAAGTATTCAGATTCACCGCCATTCTCATCAAATAATGCGTGGCCAACGCTTTCGTTTATAAGTTTGCTATTTTTGTCAATGCAAACCGTAAATCCTTTTTCTTCTTGATTGCTGCCAATAGCGCCAAATGGGTAACGCAAGACATTGACTGGAATGTAAGACTCATGCCAGGTACCCGTTTGATAAAAAAGATTTTCACCTGCTTGAAGACCGAGTGCTGCAACGAGACGAAGCTCATCGGCCCCGGAATCTTTTATAAAAACAACAGGGTAGTAGGATGCGGCTTGACTTATCTCATGTATGCAGAGGGATGTTAAATGTTGATTTTTTACATGATCGAATGAGTTAGATGCTTTAATTTTAGTTTTTAAATGCATTGCTTTATTTATTGGGATCAATTCCACAGACATTGTTTAATTTCCTAGCTTGATGATAGTTATAAATGTAACGAGAGTTAAAAAACTATATGCTTTTGCAATATTCGTTTTCTAAGTTACCAACATTGTTGTTTTTACATGTTCATTTGTCAATGATTAGAATTGCAGCAATTTATTTATGCAACATACTTGTACATGTTTTTGCAAGTTAAATTTGATTTGCTGTTTTTTTAAAAGTTGTTTAAGAGAGAAGGAATTTTCTAGGGTAGCTTAAATTTTTGTTGCAACAAGTGCAATTAAAGGATCTTCAACTGAAACTATTTTGGGAAGTTTCTTTTCAAGTTCAATGAGACCTTGATGCATTTGTTCATCTGAAACGATTGATAGTGTGGATATAAAGCATTCAGAGATCGCCTGGAGATATTTTTTTTTGGGAAAATTTGTACGATAAGTGCATTTTTGAGTATAGGTCGAGAACCCTATTGAATCCAGATCTTCTTTTAATTGTTCGAAATTAAAATCTGACTCATTTCTTTCATATATTTTTTTTGCCTGGTCAAAAACTGGATAACTTAATTTATCAGGCATGGAGAGAATAAGGATACTTCCCTTGGGATTGAGTGCACGATAAATGCTAGCCAGAATGGTGTTCTGATGGGGGCGATATATATGATGAATAATTTGTTTCAATAAAAATTTATCAAATTGCTCATGGGTATTTTCAAGAAAATCAGTTGCATTTTTCATGAGCGGCAATAAAAGATTTTTATCGTATGATAAGCAAATTTCATCTTGTTCAATGCCCAAGGGAGTCTGATGAAATTTTACTGTTTGGGAAATATGCGTCGCCAGTTTGCCGTCTCCGCAACCAATGTCGGCAAATCGATCGCTGGGTTTTAATTCTAATAACTCGATAATATTACCCATCCAATAGTTGAGATAATCTTCACTATGGATCCAAGAGGAACGACTTGAGAGGTGAAAGTTTTTGTAGTGATCTTTGTCCAAATTCATGATGGAGAAACCTTATTCTATTGAGGTGGCCATTTAATTACTGTTGATACAAAATAGTTATGAGTTCTGTAATGTGTCCTTTTTGTATATAAAAAACATATGGTTAGATTGGTTTTTTCTGGTTTAGTGAGTATATTTTCTGTACATAAAGAAAGCGCTGGTGTTTTTAGGAACTGAGGTTTGCATGGCTTTGCGTTTGCAATACTTGGCATGGTTACAGATACTTTGTTCGTATTTCTTTCATGAGTCGGTAAAATTGGTCTAATGTGGGACATATTTGTTTGTTTGGCGGGTTTGTTTGTACCATTGCTTCACTTCAATTCTGATCTGACAAATCAGACAGTTTATTGAAGTCTATTTATTCAATCAACTGGTGTTTTGAGCATAGACATAGTGTGTGTTGGTTTGGAGTGTCTGTGCCAAAGCTGTCTTTCTGGAGCATTTTATGGATTGATTTCAATGCGTGATCTTAGTTACTCAATTGTTTCATAGAAATAAATTGAAGAAGCCCGGGTCGAAGCTTTAAATGTGGCTAAGTTTTTCACTTTTCTTGTTGCGCTATAGGGGTTGTACTAAAATTTTCGGGGTCTTGGCTTTAAGTAAGAAGGGCTTAACTTATATTGTCATTTGGATTAAATCTTTATAGATTAAAACACTTTCACTGTTAAGAAACGTACGCTAGAATGCCTGCTCGTAATTGGTTACGATGCTAAGTCTTACGGTTATTGTCTGATCGTGGAGAATGGCAGTAATCACCGAATTTTTTATTATTTTCAAGGGTTATGATGCTTACACTAAATACTAAAATAACGCATGCAGACTCGATATCTGCACAACTTGTTTTGCCTTACGACTCACGTGAAAACAGTCGTTTACGTACTGCGCTTACTTCGGGAGAGGAAGTCGCTATTTTTACAGAACGTGGCACGATTCTACGTAATAATGATTTGCTTAAAGGGGATGATGGTCGGGTGGTACAAGTCATTGCTGCTGAGGAGCCTACATATCGAGTAACTTGTGGCACATCACTGGACTTATTACGTTGCACGTTTCATCTGGGTAACCGTCATACACAAACTGAGGTAGGTGAGGGTTTTCTTCGTATTAGCCAGGACAGTGTGCTGAGGAGAATGCTGGAAGGTTTGGGTGCGACAGTAGTTGAAGAAAATGCGCAATTTGAACCTGAATCGGGTGCCTATAGCAGTGGGGGTGGTCACCATGGAGATGGTGGGCATGGTCATGGGCATGGTCCACTTGCCCCAATTCCAATAAACCAAAAGATTCATCGACCATCAGATCCAAAATAAAGCTTCTGCCTCACCTTGCGAGTTCATTGCTACCAATTGGTACGTATTCTGACTCGCGAGGATCAGAGGTGGTTGTAGATATAGGCATGATTGAAGATGGACTTCGGCTCATGAATAAATCAGCGCTTCCCCAAGCCGTGACGCTAATGGGTAATAGGATTAAATAGTAGAAGCCTGTTGCGATAAAGTCTTTTCGCTGGACAATTCCTGGTCGATCGGTGATGTTCATTCAAAACAGCTAATCGTCTAATGAAGTCGGAGCTATCGTACATATTTTAAAAAGGAAAATCATGCAAGGATTAGTCTCGTTTGCGGCCAAGCTTTTGGCATTTATGATAATTCTATTTTCCACTCATGTGGTCTATGCAGAAAATCAACGCAACAAAATTAATATTGTTACGACGGTTGCTCCGATTACTAATATTGTGCAGAACATCGGAGGAAGTTATGTCAACGTAATTGGAATTGTCCCCGATGGAACTGATTCTCATACGTTCGAGCCTATTCCAACCGATGCAAAAATACTGGCAGCTGCTGATATCATTATCGTAAATGGTTTGCATCTTGAATTGCCTACGGTTAAATTAGCGGAAAAAGTTAAAAAAACAGATGTTGAGATTTTAAGGTTGGGTGATCGTGCATTACAGAAGAAAGATTGGCGTTATGATTTTAGCTTTCCTCGTGAGCATGGTCATCCTAATCCACATCTGTGGCCTAACATAGCTTTGACAATGCGCTATGCAGAGATTGTTCGGGATAGCTTAATTGCCCGTGATCCGGAGCATAAAGAGGGTTATGTCACCAATACAGCAGCTTATTTGACTAAGCTGCAAAAACTGGATGACGTTATATTTGATTGTGTAAAGACTGTCCCTATTAAGAACCGAAAATTGGTTACTTATCACGATTCTTTTGCTTATTTTGCACCACGTTATGGCATGAAAGTAATTGCTGCCATACAACCGTCAGATTTTTCTGAGCCGGGCCCTCGAGAAGTTATTCGTATTATTAAACAAATCCGAAGCGAGAAAATACCAGCCATTTTTGGCTCTGAAGTATTTCCTAGTAAGGTTATGGAACAAATAGCTCGTGAAACTGGCGTTACATTTGTCGATCAGCTTTCGGATGATGAGCTGCCCGCTCCGCCTCATAACTCTTTTATTGGTATGATGGCGAATAATATGGTCATTTTGATCGAGGCGCTTGGCGGCGATTCTAGTTGTGTGGCCAATGTTGATACTAGTAATATCATACCCTAAGGCCTAGATGAATTCTGCGGTTAGTTTAAGTAATGTAACTGCTGGTTATGAACACAATATTGTGTTTTCACGTGTGTCGCTGGAAATTCCGGTTGGCCAATTTGCGGGGATTGTGGGTCCAACAGGTTGTGGCAAGACGACACTGCTTAAAACTATTTTGGGAACGCACCCGGCTTTTTCTGGCAACGTACTATTGAACGGACATTCTTTGGATAATGCGCGCCCGGGTACTATTGGATATGTGCCTCAATTGGGCAGCGTAGATTGGAGTTTTCCCGTCACAGTGGAAGAAGTGATTACGATGGGCTTGTATACCAATGGGCGCATTTGGCCTTGGCCTAGTAAGGCGGAACATGAACGTGTCCATGATTTAGCCGAAAGACTCGGCATCTATAAATGTTTGCATCATCACATCGTACATACGTCGGGTGGCCAGCGCCAGCGTGCGTTCCTTGCACGTGCATTGATCAATAATCCAAAGCTTTTAGTATTGGACGAGCCAACCTCAGGCGTAGATATCAAAACCCAGCATGAAGTACTGCATCTGCTAGGTGATATTAATAGTGAGGGCATTACTATTTTACTTACTACTCATGATCTCAATGCTGTTGCTTCCCATCTGCCATGGGTGATTTGTTTCAACAACGGTGTTGTGGCTGAAGGTCGACCACATGATATTTTTACCAATGAAACCCTAACTAAAACTTATGGTGGTGATATTGTTATTGTCAAACATGGAGATCATTTCTTGATCGCCAACAGTACACCCTTACATCTTATGGGTGATCCTTCGTAAATGGAGTTTTTTCTGGAACCATTGGAATACCAGTTTTTTCGGTACGGTTTGTACGCTGCATTGATGATCGGTTCTTTATGCGGCTTGATTGGTGTCTACGTGGTATTGCGCGGGATGAGTTATGTAGGTCATGGACTGTCGCATGCCGCATTTGGTGGAGCAGTAGTGGGCTTTGTACTCAACTTTAATTTTTATGTGGGTGCAGGTGCAATGGGTCTGCTTGCGGCACTATTAATTAATCGAGTTACAAGAAACGGGAAAATCAAATCAGACGCCGCCATTGGTATTGTCACAACTGCTATGTTTGCACTGGGTGTTGCAATTATCAGTCAAGTACGCACGTTTAACCGAAGTTTCGATGCAGCCTTGTTTGGTAATATTCTGGGTATTACTGACAAAGATTTGATGGTTATCGGCCTGGTTACTGTTTGCACCCTAATTACGATGTTCTTTATGTACAGGCCGCTGCTCTTTTCTACCTTTGATAATGAAGCAGCGCGAATATTCGGGATTAAGACTGAGATTGTGCAATTAATATTTGCATTGCTCCTGACATTATCCATTATTGCCTCCATGAATATCGTTGGTGTCACGATGATTGCAGCTACGCTTATCATGCCAGCTATGACTGCTCGCATGATGACGGATAGTTTCAGTCGTATGCAAATCTATGCTGTTGTCATAGGTGCGATTACTGGCGTCGCAGGTATGTACCTGAGCTATCTCTTTAATGCTGCCTCAGGTGCAACGATTGTATTATTTGGCGCATTATTGTTTTGTTTGTCAGCGCTGATTAAACATGTTAAAGAGAAACGTTTGTTACGCACCAACTTACACCGGCATGGCAATCTGACTCATTCTCATCCCCATGATCACGGGCATGGTGCTCGAGATCATAGGTATGAGGCTCGAGATCATAGGTATGAGGTTGATAATGTTTGTGCAGAAGAATCAAAACAAAAAACTGGGTGAGTCTCGCCTATAAAGAATATCTGTTGTAGTTATGCCTCATAAATAGTTCATAAGAAACACTACTTAAATGGTGATGAGCAGTGTTTTCATCTTGGTTTTACCTCAAAATGATTGTTTGAAATGAGAAACGTTAAAACAATGCGAATGTTGTACAGAAGCAACACAATTAGCATTAAGCGATAAGAAGTTGTTATTAATT
>CAXBGL010000005.1:0-34463 GCA_963975255.1 uncultured Nitrosomonas sp.
AAATTGATGTGCTGCGCACCTTGATATCGCCCTATTTCGAGACAGACCCTTTAAGTGCAGCTAGGTCTTTTCTATTGTGTCATATACCTTACATTGCTTACTTTTTCCTGTGGTTTTATTATGATGCTCAAAGACCGAACTGCGCGTAAAGTTAACCTGTATTTCAAAGTGTTTATTCTTGGAGTCAAACTCTAGCTTGTTAGCTTTCCGGAATCTTCTATGCCTAGGGTCTAGCTGAAAAGTGATTCCATGTCTATTTGTAAACCCTCGTTTACTTACTTAAACTGCATAAGAGCCAAAACTAGCAAATGAATCGTTGGATACTAACTGCATTGCGTAATGGTGAAATACTTGGGTTGTGTGAAGTTAAGTTTTTCCCAATCCAGGTAATGCAATAAGTGCAAATTGATTTATAATTGAACATTCATTTAAAGTTGAGTGCGATTTTAAGTTTTATCGCATGCTTGTTGGCAAGATAAGGGAGATCATTGATGCATATTGGCATACCCGCAGAGATTCGTGGGGGAGAGACTCGCGTAGCTGCTACGCCTGAGACCGTAAAAAAGTACACTGCTAAAGGTGCACATGTCGTTTTGGTGCAGTCTGGTGCAGGCGCTGGCGCAAGTATATTGGATTCGGCTTACCAGGAGGCCGGTGCAACTATTGTTAACGATGTGGCAGATCTATACCGTCAATCTGAAATTGTACTTAAGGTTCGTGGCCCGGAACCCAATGAATTGGCGATGATGCGTAAGGATGCAGTGTTGCTGGGTCTTTTGTCTCCGCATCAGACAGAAGGTATTGACGCACTAGCGAGACATGGACTGACTGCATTTGCCATGGAGAAGTTGCCACGTATTTCTCGGGCTCAGAATATGGATGTCCTTTCGTCACAAGCTAATATCGGTGGATATAAAGCCGTGATCATGGCCGCCAACGTTTATCAAAGATTTTTTCCAATGTTGATGACAGCCGCAGGAACAGTGAAAGCAGCACGCGTTTTGGTGTTAGGTGCGGGTGTGGCAGGTTTGCAGGCTATCGCAACAGCCAAGAGATTGGGTGCAGTGATTGAGGCATTTGATGTGCGGCCAGTAGCAAAAGAACAAGTAGAAAGTCTTGGCGCTAAATTTGTTGAAGTTCCGCTAAGTGATGAAGAGAAGGCTAATGCAGAAACGGCAGGCGGATATGCGAGTGAAATGTCTGAGGACTACAAGCGTCGTCAGGGTGAGTTAGTGCATCAGCGTGCAGCCGCAGCAGATATTATTATTACTACCGCACTGATTCCAGGGCGTCCAGCACCCGTTTTGATTAAGGAAGAGACCGTTCAAGCAATGAAACCCGGTTCGGTTATCGTAGATATGGCGGTGGAGGCGGGTGGGAATTGTCCCTTGTCAGAATTGGATAAGACAGTTGTTAAACATGGTGTACATTTAATTGGCATTGCAAATATTCCCGGGCTTGTGGCAGCGGATTCCAGTACATTATATGCGCGTAACTTAATGAATTTTCTAAACTTGATGCTTGACCCGGAAAGTGGCGAATTTAAAATGAGTCGTGAAGATGAAATTGTCGCTGGAACGTTGGTTTGTGCAGATGGAGAAGTTATTAGTAAGGTGTAATTGTGTGGAAGTACAAGGAGTACGCATGATTCTACAATTAAATTTTACGTTTAAGGCTTATAGAAAATGAATTTAAAAGGAGCAAGTTATGATTGATGCAATTGATCCCGTTATTATCAATCTTACAGTATTTGTGCTGGCGATTTTTGTGGGCTATCACGTCGTATGGAATGTTACGCCAGCTTTGCATACACCCTTGATGTCAGTAACTAACGCAATTTCTGGCATTATATTGGTAGGCGCTATGTTAGCTGCTGGACCGACTGATACCGATTGGGGTGTTTGGTTGGGTGCTGCCGCTGTAACGCTGGCCTCGATTAATGTATTTGGTGGCTTTCTAGTGAGTCAGCGGATGCTAGAAATGTTCAAGAAAAAAGATAAAAAAGGAAGCGTGTAAATGTCAGCAAATATGGTAGCACTCGCGTATTTAGTTGCTTCAGTATTCTTTATACTGGCACTAAAAGGCTTAAGCTCGCCGGAATCTGCTCGTCGTGGTAATTTGTTTGGTATGGTTGGTATGGCGATTGCGGTTGTCACTACACTGACACTTACTGATAACTGGTTATTGATACTGGGTTGTATTGCGATAGGTGGCATTATCGGAGCAATTGTTGCACAGCGCGTTCAAATGACAGCGATGCCAGAATTGGTTGCTTTCATGCATTCTCTAGTTGGATTGGCGGCGGTATTTATTGCTATTGCAGCCGTTAATAATCCCGTTTCATTCGGTTTGCCTGCAATACTACCTATGGGTAGTAAGTTAGAATTGTTTTTGGGTACATTTATTGGTGCTATGACATGGTCAGGTTCTGTAATAGCATTTCTAAAATTGTCAGGTAGGATGAGTGGTACCCCCATTAGCTTTAATGGCCAGCATATAGTAAATCTCATGCTGGCAATAATAATGGTTGGATTCGGTTTATGGTTTTTCTTTAGCGAAACTACCAACTGGACAGCATTTATTGGTATGACTGCGATAGCTTTTGTATTGGGATTTCTGATCATTATCCCTATTGGTGGTGCAGATATGCCAGTGGTGATCTCAATGCTTAATTCTTACTCTGGTTGGGCTGCAGCAGGTATTGGCTTTTCTCTTGGCAATCCTATGTTGATTATTGCTGGTTCGTTGGTTGGTAGTTCAGGTGCGATTCTATCTTATATTATGTGTAAGGCTATGAATCGGCCATTTCTATCAGTCATACTTGGTGGTTTTGGGAGTGATGGTGGTAGTGCAGTAGCCGATGATGGGACACAGAAGACGCACCGTAGTGGCAGTGCAGATGATGCGGCTTTCATGATAGGTAATGCAGATAGCGTGATTATTGTTCCTGGATACGGTCTTGCGGTAGCTAGGGCACAGCATGCCGTCAAAGAGTTGGGAGAAGTTCTACAAGAAAAGGGTGTTAATGTACGTTTTGCTATACATCCTGTCGCGGGACGTATGCCCGGTCATATGAATGTGTTGCTAGCAGAAGCAGAAATCCCTTATGAGCAAGTTTTGGAAATGGATGAGATTAATAGCGACTTTTCCAATACAGACGTAGTGCTCGTATTGGGTGCAAATGATGTGGTAAATCCTGCTGCATATGTTCAGGGCAGCCCTATATATGGCATGCCTATCTTAGATGCCCATAAAGCTCGTACTGTGATGGTTGTCAAGCGGAGCATGGGAGTTGGTTATGCGGGTCTTGATAATGATCTGTTCTATATGGATAAGACTATGATGATATTTGGGGATGCTAAGAAAGTTGTTGAGGGTATCGTTAAGTCATTATAATAGTTTTAGTTTAGAACGTTATATTTTGCAGAGAACTGCCGATTTATTCTGAATCAGATAATTGATTTTGCCTGTAAAGCACGAGCTTAAGAATTAATTGGCGGTTCTTTGATTTATTATACCCCCAGAGACGTACGCTTCACGCTATCGAATCTTATTCAAGATCTTTGAGAGGATGTGGTCTAGCGATACCAAATCCCTGAGCAAAATCAACACCAATTTCGCTTAGTTTCGCAATAATCTCATCGGTTTCAACTAGCTCGGCGATAGTTTGAACCGTCATTGCCTGTGCTATCTTATTTATTGCTGTAACCTTTTCTAAGTCTTCCTGGTCTCGCAGTATATTGCAAACGAGACTCCCATCTATTTTTAGAAAATCAATTTTAATTTTCTTTAGAAAATCTAAGGAAGTGCGGCTATGACTAAAGCTGCAGAGTGAGACCAGGCAACCTAATTGTCGAACTTTCTCTGCAAAGACTAGCGCATTCGTTGGATCCAGTTCTGCATCCATTTCCTCAATTTCGAAGCAAAGTTTTGTGGCAGGAATATTAGTTGTTTGTAATTGATTGTGAATAAATTCAGGGAAATCAGTATCACTTAGGGTATCTTTGGCTACATTGATACAAAATATAGATTCAGGTGGTACCTCATGAGTAGACAACCATTGCGCTATATATTCTACTACCCAGCGATCTAGGCGCGGCATCATTCTGTATTTTTCGACAAAAGGTAGAAATGCGCCAGGTGGGATCAAATTGTTTTCCTCTTCCGCCATACGAATCAAAACTTCATGGTGTGTGGCTGAGCCTGAATCGGTCTTTACAGGAACGATCTTTTGGCAAAAAAGGTGAAATTCACCACCTTCAATAGCCTGGGTAATACGTGCTGCGGTAATACCTGGCTGGGAAGCTTGGCTGCTTTGATTTTCAGAGGGTGTTACTTCTATTTCTGGACTGTTATTTGTCTCTGGTTTTTCAGATTTAAGTACACTGTTTGTCGGGTTAATCTTTGAAGAAGGCCGATTTTTATCTTGAGCGCGTGGGGTGTGTAGTGTGTAAAAGCCTATTACTTTCCCTCTTACATCAAGATGCGGAATAAATTGCTCAGTAAAAACATAGGGAAACCCTTTGGTTGATTTTAATAGGCGTTCATTGTGTATTGCTTTTCCAGTTCTGGCACCTTCAATGCAATTTTGAATCCCTGAAAAAAATGCTTCATTTGAGAATTCTTGCAATAACTGACCATCAATCTGGTCTGGTTTTAGCCCGAACCATCTTCGAAAGATTCGATTGTGGTAACGGCAGCGCTGGTCCATATTAAAATAAGCAAGCATAACGGGGATATTTTCATCAATAAACTGTAATCGTACTTTATTTTCAGATATTGTTTTTTCAGCCCAGAAACGTTGTTTGATTTCGTTTGAGAGTCTTTCTTTACTCGCAATTAGTTGGGTTGTATAGTTTTTAATTTCTTTCTCTGTGCGTACAGTTTGTCCAATCATGACAAGAACTGCAATAGTTAAGGCAGCCCATGACACTGTAACCCATAGTAATTCTATATCGGTTATATAGTTGGCGGCTATCAGCGCTAATGTTGCAGCAAGGGCAACACTTGCTGCTAGGTATGGTCTGATAGTATTGAACAGAGGCATTTTATGCACGTACATTCCTTGATGTCTAAGATTCTGGTTTTGTTTTATGTGTTATTAAAAGATCCACAATATTTGTATTTTTTATTTTGTCGTCGTGTTTAAGCTAAGCCATAATAAAAGATGTAATTGGTTTCTTGGTAAGCCAGAATTTCCATAAATCTGAGTGACTTATAGTAAAGTTTAAGCAAGCGCTTTCATTATTAGTAGTAATTGTTAATTGGTCGATATTGCCTTTTTGCAGTGCTTTGTGTAAGGGCTGAAACCAGTTCTGTTCTAATTCTTTCATGTACAGACGCCAACCGTAGGCATCCTTATATTTGGCTTTTACATGCAGGGCATCCAGTACGACTAAATGATTACCGGGTGCTGCGGATTGTTGCCATATTGTGGCATTAGATGGCAGCCTTAAATGTTGTGTATCACTTGCAATGGCTAAGGCACGTGGGAAATCATCATTACTCCATATGTGCGTATAAGGAGATTCAACTGATTGTGGCATGATTCCGCCACCCCAGAACCAAATACTATTGATAGCTAGCTCACCGCGTGCTTCACGCGCCTGATTAAGTGGATCTTCGTGTAGCAACATTTGTGTCTCATTAAAGATTTTGTTCCAAGTAATGCCTTCTTCGCCAGAGGGCAGGAAATTATTAATATTCTCACAGGTAACCTTATTTAGCGTGTGTGTTCGTATGGCTGGCGTATTAGTTGTGCGTATATACCATCGATCTGGCTGCAGTGGCAAAAGAACCAGACCATTGTTGCTAAGATTGTGATTCAATTTATTAGTAAATTGTTCTGCTTCCTCTTTTGTGATCTGAAAAGCCTGACTATCTGCCAACATAATATGGTTTTGTTCTAATCGTAGATGTACTGGATCGGCACGAATCCAATAATCTTTACCAGTTTCTACCTTGCCTGAGCCGTCAAGTTGCAACATGATGGGTGCAACGGGCCAGTTCTGTTGTTTTGTTATTCCGAAAGTATGACAAAGCCATGCATCAATTTCTTGTGACGGGTTCTTGGTGGATACGCTTTTTGCTAATATTATTTCCAATGAAGGTAAAGACAGCTCGTTATAAATATCTGTCTGTGATGAATCGGGCCAGAATAAAGAGGGGATGAAAAGATGTAAGGTCATTATAGAAGCAAGAAGAGATAGAGTTATTTATCAGGTATTTAGAAATATTTAATGAGCTGTGTATGGTGTTATGTTAATGACAATTAGAGGCTAGGTAAGTTTAGTTCTTGATAGTGAAAAACTTTTTTTGGCGTCTATGTATACGGCTATTCCCAGATATTATTTAGATATTTGATGTTAATTATCAACCGCGTCCACTTTATCGTTTTTTTCTTGGAGTAGAAGATAATATGTTTAGCGTATAATACTTTGCTGAGTTTTAGAGTGAAGTATATATCGTGGTTAGTATATAGATATTCACTTTTAATTAATTTGAATGAATCTTGTCAAATTTTCCTATTTTGTTGGTAAAGCTAAAAAGTATGGCAAAATGAGTAGTCGCTTCTCATGGGGATATATTAGCGCGCTTGTGATCTGGATTGCTATTTTTAGCGTTGTTTATTTGTATTTTGAATTTCGGCAAGCGCCGAAGATTTCAGTAGCTAAAAAAGGATTGCCGCGCGGCGAGGTTGTGATTCCCCGATCATCTGATGGGCACTATTATGTCCGCGGTTCTATTAATGGTCATCCGGTTGACTTTATGGTTGATACGGGCGCAAGTGTTGTTTCTGTCGGCTATAGCTTTTCACGAATGGCTAATTTCCCCAGTGGTCGGTTAGCAGACTTTTTTACCGCTGGTGGGATTGTAAAGGGTGAGATAGTATCGGGACAAACTATTGAAGCAGGTGGTATCAGTGTCCATGGTCTGAGTGTTTCAGTTGGCATACAGGGCGAAATGGCGCTACTTGGACAAAATTTTTTACGTAGAGTAGATGTAATTCAATCCAATGACACAATGATATTACGAGTCAGAGTAAGATGATTTTATTCGCGTTAGCATCAATACATTGATGAATATTATAATGATTGTAGTGAACAAGTCGTCTAGCTTCCGGGTAAAGTATATTAATAAAGGCTATGTCACAATTAAATGTTGAACTTGCGATTCCCCGTGGTCTTGCCACGGGGAGCATTATAGTTTGTGTTTTTGAAGTCAGCGTAGCGCGCCGTTTTTGGTTTTTTGCGCCGTAATACCCCGCGGTCTTGCCGCGGGGATAGGTGCAGGGCGCGCGGAGCAAATTTATTTTGATTTAAGAATTCATAAAACCCTTATTAACCATGGACTTGATAGCCTCAATAATTAAAGTACAATTAGAGAGTTAACAAAAACCAATAGTTAATTGCGACATAGCCTTAATAAAGCATAGATATATTGGTGAGGCAACTATTTACACATATGTAGATTGTGGTCGATATCAAATTTTGGAGATTCCATGTACCAGCATATAAACATACCAGTTCACGGCGAAAAAATCCGTGTTAATGATGATTTTTCTCTATGTGTACCTGATAACCCAATCATTCCTTTCATAGAAGGGGATGGTACTGGTGTTGATATTACCCCAGTAATGAGGTGCGTAGTGGATGCTGCGGTAGATAAAGCCTACGGTGGTAGACGCAAGATTTCCTGGATGGAAATTTATGCAGGAGAGAAGTCTACACGCATATATGGCGAGAATGTTTGGTTGCCAGAAGAAACATTGCAAGCTGCAAAAGAATACGTGATTGCTATAAAGGGTCCATTAACGACACCTGTCGGTGGTGGTATTCGTTCTATCAACGTGGCGTTGCGTCAGAAACTCGATTTATATGTTTGTTTGCGGCCTGTACATTATTTTAAAGGTGTTCCGAGTCCATTAAAGAACCCAGAGAAAACGGATATGGTGATTTTTCGTGAGAACTCTGAAGACATCTATGCTGGAATTGAATGGGAAGCTGAGTCGGAATCAGCAAAGAAGGTGATTGATTTCTTAATAAAAGAAATGGATGTGACCAATATACGATTTCCCGAAACTTCTGGTATCGGTATCAAGGCGGTGTCTAGAGAAGGTACGGAACGCTTAGTGAGGAAATCAATTCAGTATGCAATAGACAATAATCGTCGATCTGTGACATTGGTTCACAAGGGTAATATTATGAAATTTACCGAGGGCGCATTCAAGAGCTGGGGATATGAATTGGCGGCCAGAGAGTTTGGTGCTCAGTTATTGGACGGCGGACCCTGGATGAGATTGTCGACAGATAACGGTGAAATTATTATTAAAGACGTGATTGCTGATGCATTCTTGCAGCAAATCTTATTGCGCCCAGATGAGTATGATGTTGTGACTACCTTGAATCTGAATGGAGACTATATATCTGATGCTCTCGCGGCACAAGTGGGTGGTATTGGTATTGCGCCTGGGGCAAATTTAAGTAATTCAGTTGCTGTTTTTGAGGCAACGCACGGTACAGCACCAAAATATGCAGGTAAGGATCAAGTGAATCCTGGTTCGATCATTCTGTCAGCAGAAATGATGTTGCGGCATATGGGGTGGACAGAAGCTGCTGATAGGATTATAAAGGCGATGGAGAGCACGATCCAAGATAAAATTGTAACGTATGATTTCGCGCGTCTTATGGTTGACGCTGAGAAAGTGTCTTGTTCGGCATTCGGACAAGCACTGATAAAACATATGGAACAAGAATAACTGGATGTCTAAATACCTCTTACCGGTGAGTCGGCAAGAGGTATTTAAAGGCTATGTCACAATTAAATGTTGAATTTGATTTAAGAATTCATAAAACCCTTATTAACCATGGACTTGATAGTCTCAATAATTAAAGTACAATTAGAGAGTTAACAAAAACCAATAATTAGAGAGTTAACAAAAACCAATAGTTAATTGCGACATAGCCTATTTAAATCCTTTGATTTTAATCTAGTTAGGCAGATTGGATGTTTGAGGCTTGTTTCCCTTTGGGACCTTGGGTGACATCAAAACTCACTTTTTGGCCTTCTTTAAGTGTTTTGAATCCTGACATGTTGATTGCGGAAAAGTGTGCAAATAAATCTTCGCTACCATCATCAGGGGTGATAAAGCCAAAACCCTTGGAATCATTGAACCATTTTACTGTACCTGTTGCCATTTCTACTTCCTATATAAGAACTGGGCCGGAAACCCTAACACTATTGGGATTTCAAGATTGCAAACGCCTGTAACCGGTACTGCAGAAAACTTGAAGCCAAATGCCACGTACTGTTTTACACAAATCTTACGTTAGAGTCAAGCGCTTACGTTATATTTGTTGGTTAAAGTTAAAATGATTTTCTCAAGGTACTTGAAAATTCTGTCGTAATCATCAAATATGTCGGTAGTGGCATTCTGTTCGTTTATTTATAAACTGACTAATCAATTAGTATGAAGGATAGTCATGGCAGCCGATGATTTTGAAAACGATATACTTACGAAGGGGAAAACAAAACTAAAGCCTCCCCCTATGTATAAGATTTTATTGCTAAATGATGATTTTACTCCTATGGAGTTTGTAGTAGAGGTACTGCAAAAATTTTTTTTCATGAATCAGGAGCAGGCGACGAAAATTATGTTAAAAGTCCATACGGAAGGCATTGGGGTATGTGGCGTTTATCCGAGTGATATTGCCATGACCAAAGTTGGTCAAGTAGTCGAGTTTGCAAAAAATAATCAGCACCCATTAAGGTGTGTGATGGAGGAAAATTGAAATGATAGCCCCAGATTTAGAAGTCAGTTTACATATGGCATTTGTGGAATCCAGGCAAAAACGCCATGAATTTATTACGGTAGAGCACTTGTTGTTAGCAATGCTTGATAACACCTCTGCTACAGAGGTGTTAGGTGCTTGCTCTGTCGATATAGAAGATCTACGTATGGTGTTAATGGATCACGTTTCTCGTCATACTCCGGTTGTAAATGGTGATGGTGAAGTAGACACTCAGCCTACATTAGGCTTTCAGCGTGTTATTCAGCGGGCTATTTTGCATGTCCAATCATCTGGGAATAAGGAAGTTACAGGTGCGAACATATTGGTAGCGATATTTGGTGAGAAGGATTCACATGCCGTTTATTTTTTGCAGCAGAAAGGTGTTGCGCGCCTGGATGTGGTCAATTATATATCCCACAACATTCGGAAAGTTCTTCAAGAAAATGATACTAAGGCAGGTGTTGATAGCGAGGTAGAGCAGGAGCAGGGTGCTGGCGGAGCGCTTGAAAGCTATACTGTAAATCTTAATATACAAGCTTTGACGAACAAGACAGATCCCTTAGTAGGACGTGACAAGGAAATCGAGCGCGTTATACAAACATTGTGTCGCCGACGTAAGAATAATCCTTTATTGATTGGTGAGGCGGGTGTAGGAAAAACAGCTATTGCAGAAGGATTGGCAAGGCGAATTATTGATGATGAAGTACCCGAGTTACTTTTGAATCATCAGATTTATTCTTTGGATATGGGTGCGTTGTTAGCGGGTACCAAATATCGTGGTGATTTTGAACAGCGCTTGAAGGCGGTGCTGAAGCAATTACTGGATAATTCTGAAGCAATCCTATTTATAGATGAAATTCACACCTTAATTGGTGCAGGTGCGGCTTCTGGTGGGGCATTAGATGCGTCCAATCTTCTGAAACCTGTACTCAGTAATGGGCAATTAAGATGTATCGGTGCGACTACATATAGCGAATATCGCGGGGTTTTTGAGAAAGATCATGCTTTATCAAGGCGTTTTCAGAAAGTTGATGTTTCTGAACCAAGTATCGATGAAACAGTCGCAATTTTACGTGGTTTAAAGTCTCGTTATGAACTACACCACAAAGTCAAATACACAGCTGGAGCACTCACGACTGCTGCAGAATTATCTAAGCGTTACATTAATGACAGGTATCTGCCAGATAAGGCAATAGATGTCATTGATGAGGCGGGTGCGGCACAACGTATTTTACCAAAATCAAAGAAACGCAAGGTTATTGGTAAAAATGAAATTGAGAATATAGTGGCCAAAATTGCACGAATTCCGCCACAGAATATCTCAGGTAATGACCGTAATAAGTTGAAGGTATTAGATCGTGATTTGAAAGCAGTTGTGTTTGGGCAAGACAAAGCCATCCATGCCTTGACTGCAGCAATTAAAATGGCCAGAAGTGGTTTGGGTAACCCGTTGAAACCAGTTGGTTCATTTCTTTTCTCGGGTCCTACAGGTGTTGGTAAAACTGAGGTAGCAAGGCAATTAGCTTATGCGCTGGGGATTCATTTGCATCGTTTTGATATGTCTGAATACATGGAAAGTCATGCTGTATCACGATTGATTGGTGCACCTCCAGGCTATGTGGGTTTTGATCAGGGTGGTTTGCTCACCGAGACAGTTTCTAAAAGTCCTTACTCGGTTTTGTTGTTGGATGAGATTGAGAAAGCCCATGCAGATATTTTTAATATCTTGTTACAAGTAATGGATTATGGAACTTTGACGGACAATAATGGACGTAAAGCAGACTTTCGTAATGTAATTATTATCATGACAACGAATGCTGGTGCTGAATCACTTACCAAGACTTCCATTGGTTTTACTAAATCAAACCAAGCTGGTGATGAGATGGCTGATATAAAACGTTTATTTGCGCCAGAATTTCGTAATCGATTGGACGCAATGATTTCATTCTCTGCATTGGATGAGGGAGTGATTTTACAGGTTACGGATAAGTTCCTGATTCAACTTGAGGTGCAGTTGCAAGAAAAGAAAGTAGACGCAACATTTACCAACAACTTGCGTACATATCTTGCAAAAAATGGTTTTGATCCCCTCATGGGTGCGCGTCCAATGGAACGCCTCATTCAAAATACGATTAGCAGTGCTTTGGCAGATGAGCTTTTGTTTGGAAGGCTTGTTAATGGTGGCAAGGTGACCGTAGATATAGATGCTGATGGCAAGGTTATACTTCAATTTGAGGAAGAAACTGTAACCGTTTTGTAATCAAAAAATTTGTATTGACGTGTATTTATTTTGCACATAATTTGCGTGGTTGTATCCAAAATACATCCCGATAGATTCGGGTGTCCGTTTGTTTCTTTATCAGTCTTTAGTTTGGATTAATTGATGCGATATTTTCTTGGCTTTGCTGTTATTAATGTGTTTCTTTTTTTGTTGAGTGCGCAAAGTGTGTTTGCACAGACGACATATAAATGGCGACTCGCAATGTCTTGGCCTGAAGGCACACCGATGTTACATAACGCAGCAGCACGTTTTGCTAGCAATGTAGAAAAAATGTCTGGTGGGAGACTGCGTATTATTGTCGATTCACCAGGTCGGCACAAAGCGCCATTAGGTATCTTTGACATGGTTCGTTCTGGTGCTTACGAGATGGGGCATACTGCTTCTTATTATTATAAAGGTAAAGATTCCGCTACGACCTTTTTCACAACGACACCATTTGGTATGACCCCGACTGAAATGAATGCCTGGTATTACTATGGTGGTGGACTAGAATTGTTAAATAAGGTTTACGCTCGACATAATATTGTTGCCTTTCCCGCAGGCAATACGCACATACAAATGGGTGGGTGGTTTAGAAAAGAAATTAAATCCCTTAAAGATTTAAAAGGGCTGAAGATGCGAATTCCTGGTCATGCAGGAGAAGTGGTGGAAAAAGTGGGGATGAAGCCTGTCAATGTTCCACCGGGTGAGTTATACACTGCATTAGAGCGTGGCACAATTGATGCTGTGGAATGGGTGGGGCCGGCTAATGATGAGAAAATGGGCTTCCAGAAAATTGCACCCTTTTATTATACAGGCTGGCATGAGCCAGGCGCGGCATTGCATGTGTTTATTAATAAGAAAAAATTTGATGCATTGCCGGATGATTTGAGAACAATCATTATGATATCGGCAAAAGAAGTGTCATTCGATATGTTGTCAGAATCTTTCTTTCGTAATGCTATGGCGTGGGAAGAAATGAAGAAAAAAAGTAATATTAGTATTCGGACCTTTCCCCAAGAGGTCCTGGACGCATTTAAGAAAGCGAATAATGAGTTGCTCATACAAGCTGCTAGAAAGTCGCCGAATGCAAGGCAAGTAATTGAAAGTCAACGTATATTTCTTAATAGAATAAAAGATTGGTCTAGAATTACTGATGAAGATTATTTGAAGCTACGCTAGATATTAATAGCGAATACAAAAATTTTTACTTTTGTACCGATACCTTTACTAGATCCTTATCTCCGTTTTTTCTGGTAGTGGTAAGATATGTCTTTTCTCAGTTTCTAAAAATTTGAAAGGACTGAAATCACCATGTATTCCCAGAAACAAACTATAGAAAGCGTCGATCCAGATTTGTGGCAAGCGATTAAAGGCGAAATACAGCGTCAAGAGGATTATATTGAATTGATTGCGTCGGAGAACTATGCAAGTCCGGCAGTTTTGCAAGCACAAGGATCTGTTTTAACAAATAAATATGCTGAAGGCTATCCTGCTAAACGCTATTATGGTGGTTGCAATTACGTGGATATAGTTGAGCAACTTGCTATTGATCGGTTAAAAGCACTGTTTAAGGCTGAGTATGCGAATGTTCAGCCACATTCAGGTTCCCAGGCAAATGCTGCAGTATATCTTTCTGCGTTAAAGCCTGGCGATACCCTTCTCGGTATGTCTCTAGCCCACGGTGGTCATTTAACCCATGGTTCTTCTGTTAATCTCAGTGGAAAGATTTTTAATTCAGTTTCTTATGGGCTAAATCCGGATACCGAGGAATTAGATTACAATGAAGTGGCGCGATTAGCGCATGAACATAAGCCAAAAATGATTGTTGCGGGCGCTTCTTCCTATGCGCGAGTAATAGACTGGAAACGTTTTCGTAAAATCGCAGATGATGTGGGTGCTTATTTATTTGTGGATATGGCACATTATGCTGGATTAGTGGCAGCAGGTTTTTATCCAAACCCCGTTGGCATCGCCGATTTTGTTACCAGTACGACGCACAAAACATTACGTGGGCCACGTGGTGGCATTATCATGGCGAAACCTGAGCATGAAAAAGCGTTGAATTCTGCAATCTTCCCACAAACTCAAGGAGGGCCACTGATGCACGTGATTGCTGCTAAAGCAGTAGCTTTCAAGGAAGCTGCCAGTAAAGAATTCAGAAATTATCAGGAACAAGTAATTGAGAATGCACGGGTAATGGCAAAAGTACTGAAAAATAGAGGGTTGCGGATCGTATCAGGACAAACCGATTGTCATATGTTTCTAGTCGATCTTCGTGCCATGAATCTTACTGGTAAGCAGGCTGAAGAGTCTTTAGAACTGGCTCATATTACGGTTAACAAGAATGCAATTCCCAATGATCCACAAAAGCCATTTGTTACGAGTGGTATACGAGTTGGTTCTCCAGCCATGACTACGCGTGGTTTTAAAGAGATAGAAGCGGAGCATTTAGCAAATCTTATTGCTGATGTTTTGGCAGCACCAACAGATTCAGCTGTTTTGTCGCGTGTAGCGAGTGAAGCAAAGACGCTGTGTGCCAAGTTTCCAGTTTACGGGTAGTGTTTTCTTGCTATCGAAGGTGATTAAATGTCCGTAGATAGTGAATTTGCCCATATGTTTTACTGGATCATGTAAATTATGAAATGTCCTTTTTGCAATGCGGGTGACACAGGTGTAGTGGATTCTCGCGTCAGTGAAGATGGCAATAAGATACGCCGACGTAGACGATGCTTGACCTGCGATAAACGTTTTACTACTTATGAGACAGTTGAGTTGCGTTTGCCACAAGTAGTGAAACATGATGGCAATCGTTCCGAGTTTGATCGGAACAAATTGCTTACGGGTTTTATGCGTGCACTACACAAACGGCCTGTCCCAACTGATTACGTGGATGCAGCGATAGATCGTATTGTACAAAACCTTTTAAGTTTGGGTGAACGCGAGGTAACTTCGCGCAGTATTGGAGAACGTGTGATGTTGGAACTCTATAAGCTAGATAAAGTTGCTTATATTCGTTTTGCCTCGGTTTATAAAAGTTTTCAAGATGTAGATGATTTTCGTGATGCCATTAAGGAAGTACAAAAACCGCAACCTAAAAAAAGTAAAAAATTAATCTGAATTGAAAAAAGATACCTCCGTACTTATTTTTGCATAGTCGGCTTAAGTAGTTAAAGGCAGTGAATTATCCTCAGTGCCGTATACATAAATATTTTTATATGTTTTCTTCGGTTGATTACGTCTGCATGTCTCATGCTTTGCAACTTGCTGAAAAGGGACTGTATAGTACCAGTCCCAATCCGCGCGTTGGTTGTGTGATTGCGCATGATGGTAAAATTGTCGGCAGCGGTTGGCATGAACGAGCAGGACAATCACATGCAGAAATTAATGCGCTCAAGATAGCCGGTATAGCCGCTAAGAATGCTACTGTTTATCTGACGCTTGAACCTTGTTGCTATTATGGACGCACACCGCCTTGTACTGATGCCTTGATACAAGCAGGTGTTGCCAAAGTAATTATAGCGATGGAAGATCCGAATCCGTTGGTATCGGGTAGTGGTTGTGCATTACTCAAACAGGTAGGCATTGAAGTGCATATTGGTTTGCTGGAAGAGCAAGCGCGTGTGCTTAATATTGGTTTTATTACACGTATGGTACGTAAGAAACCTTGGGTTAGTTTAGATGGCAAGACGGCGCTCAATAATGGTGCGAGTAAATGGATAACGGGCAAGGCAGCTAGGCAAGATGGGCATCGATGGCGCGCACGTTCTTGCGCCATTCTGACAGGCATTGGAACATTGAAGTCAGATGATCCGCAACTTACCGTGCGTCATGTTAAAACGCCCAGACAACCTAAGAGAGTATTAGTAGATAGTCGATTGAAGATACCCTTGAACGCAAAACTATTACAAGGTGAGAGCGTCTTTATTTTTACTGCTAATAATGACGAGGAAAAAATTGTAGCGTTGCGTGAGATGGGTGCTCAAGTAATTATATTGCCGGACGCAAATGATGAGGTGGATTTAGGTCATATGATGACAATTTTTGCTGATTATGAAATTAATGAGTTATTGGTTGAAGCGGGATCTAGATTGAATGGTGCACTTGTTCGGGCGGGATTGGTCGATGAATTGCTGGTTTTTCTTTCGCCTCATCTACTTGGCAATAGAGCGCAAGGTATGATAAATCTTCCAGAATTAATAGACCTTGAGCAAAAGAAAAAACTTAAAATCCAGGACTTACGTATGCTTGGGCAGGATATCCGAATTGTAGCCAGGTTTTTGTGATAGGCAGAAGATTTTCAGTATAAAAAGTATTGTTGAATGAGTGATCGGGTTGAGTTTGGTCAATCCCAATTATCAGATTTACTCTCTGTGCGGTTTCTTGGCAAGCTTGCGTTGCAGTGTGCGACGGTGCATGTTTAGAATTCTTGCAGTTACAGAAATATTATTATCATTTTCATTTAGAATGCGATGGATGTATTCCCATTCGAGTCGACCCACGGATAGTGGGAGCACACTAGTGGGGGCGTCAGAGTCGCCTGTGGTGCGTTCAAACGCAGCCATAATTTCATCGGCGTCAACTGGTTTTGCCAGATAGTGTGTGGCACCAAGCTTGATTGCTTCAACTGCTGTGGCAATGCTGGCGTAACCCGTTAACATGACAATTCGGGTACCTGGATCAAGTGCTTTTAATTTTTCAACTAATATCAATCCTGAATCACCCGATAATTTTAGATCAATAATCGCGTATTCAGGTGTAGAGGTATCAGCATGTTCCAGTGCATCTTCAATTGTATGTGTACAACTTGTACTAAATCCTCGCTTTGTCATGGCTTTTGCCAGCACATCACAGAAAACAGTATCATCGTCGACAATTAATAGACTGGGGCCTTCGTTAGTTTCTATTAGTAGCGATTCTGTCATGGGGTTTATTATCCTATCAGCGGTAATGTTACATGTGTACAGGCGCCGCCATCTTTGTGATTAAATAAATGCACATTGCCGCCAAATCTCTCAATATTTGCATTGGCCAGAAATAAACCGATACCAAAACCTTGCCCGGGTTTGCTGGTAAAAAAAGCTTCTCCTGCACGTTGCGTGGCTTCTGCAGACAATCCTTTTCCATCATCAATGATTTCTAGATGCAGTGCCTGATTTTCCCAATTACTTTTGATGTCGACACATTTTGAAGAGGCATCAGCAGCGTTGTTGAGTATGTTTAAAATGGACTGGCTTAACAATTGATTGTTCATAATCTTGGGTGCTGGTTGGATACCATTGCACTGATAAGTAAACTTAACTGAGGGACGCATTAATTTCCATTTGTCCAGTACTTGACGTAAAAAATAATCAACAGGTTGACCACTACCGTCTTCAGCTCTTGTTTGTCCTGCATTGGCCAATAACTGGGTTAATGTTTGTTTACAGTGCGCAATCTGGTTACGCAGGATATGGATATTATTTTGGAATTCACTATCATGGGTGTGCTCCTGTTGCAACTCTCCCGTTACAATGGCCATGGTGGAAAGTGGTGTGCCGAGTTCATGTGCTGCACCTGCTGCCAAAGTACCCAATGCAATAATTTGTTCGTTACGTAAAGCTTGTTCGCGTGCTTCTGCGAGTTCCCTATCGCGATCTCGAATTGAGATGCTCATTTTAACAACAAACCAGGCAATAATTACGGTACTTAAGACAAAAGCTAACCACATTCCTGACACGTGCAAATCAAACTCAATGAGATGTTTGCTGTGATCGTGTGGTAGTGGTACATAGTTAAACAATAGTAGGGTATAACAGCCTATGGTAATTACTGCCATGACCCATGTATAGCTTGATGGTAAGGTTGCAGCAGCAATTGTCAGTGGTAAGAGGTACAGTGAAATAAATGGATTGGTTGAACCGCCACTGAAGTACAATAATGTGCTTAATGCTAATACATCAATTAATAATTGGGAAAAAAATTCAATATTGGATACAGGCCAATTACGGTGTAAGCGTAACCATGTAAATAAGTTTAATGTAGTGAGTAACACTACCACAACAAGCATTTCTGACCAGGGTAAGATTATTTCAATGATCCAATATGCCAAGGAAAATGTCAGACATTGAGCGATTATTGCGATATTTCTAAGTAGAAATAATCGCTGTAAGTTTTTACTGAGTGGAGATTGGCTGAGATCACTAAACATTCTGATTGCTTATCCGAGATTAATTTCTTTGTTTTAACATTAGCTTAAATTACTATGGTTGGCTATGCGACAATTTGTCGCTTGTCTTCGTGAGTATCTGTGTCTGTTACTTGCCAGCCATGGTAAGTAACAGTTTTTTCAGTTAGAATCGAAAATCATTTATATATTTTTTTCCATTGTATTGGGCATTATCCTCCTGGTACCATAATTTATGATTCTTATTCTTATTCCAGATACCCGGCTTGATAGCTCAGAATATAAGCAGTTATTGGCTTATCTTGAGAATATTCCAAATATTTCTGCTCGTGTACATACTGAAGTTGGTGCCGAAAAAACGCTGACAGAGCTATATCTTATTGGTAATACTAAAACGTTATCCATTGAAGATATCAGTAATTTCCCTTGTGTTGAGAGAGTGGTGCGAGTTTCTGAGGAGTATCGTGTACTGGGTCGGCACAAGAATGATGATCGTCCGACTCATTTTGATTATAACGGTGTTCACTTTGGTCAAGATACGTTGCATGTATTCGCAGGTTTATGTGCAGTGGATACCATTCAACACGTTGAGACGATGATGAAAGCGTTACGTGACTATGGCCAGGTGTGTACGCGTATGGGTGCATACAAGCCACGTACCAGCCCTTATTCATTCCAAGGTCATGGTAAAAGCTGTCTTCCTTACGTATTTGAATTGGCAGGAAAATATGGCATTAAAGTTGTCGCTATGGAGATTACTCACGAATCGCATTTGGAAGAAATTCGGGAAGCGCTCAATCAGACAGGTAATGCAACGGGCGTCATGGTACAGATTGGAACACGCAATACACAGAATTTTGAATTATTGAAAATTGTCGGGCGTCAAAAGGATTTTCCGGTACTGTTTAAACGTGGTTTTGGTATCACTTTAGACGAATCACTGAATGCTGCCGAATATTTAGCTTCTGAAGGTAACCGAAAGGTCATATTTGGTTTGCGTGGCATGAAAACTAATATGGCAGATCCACATCGTAATTTTGTGGACTTTGCACATGTGCCTGTTGTTAAACGTTTAACACGTATGCCAGTATGTATTGATCCTTCACATTCGGTTGGAACGCGGGCCAGCTCGCCAGATGGCATACTTGACATTATGCATGTGACTGCTCAGGGTGTTCTTTCAGGCGCTAATATGGTGTTGGTGGATTTTCATCCAGTACCCAGCAAGGCGCTTGTGGATGGCCCACAGGCCTTATTAATGAGAGAATTACCGCACTTTCTGGAAGATATTCAAATTGCACGCGAGGCCTATACACGACGTGCCGCATTGGCTGAACGCTATCAGGAAGGATGAATAAGTTGCATAAAGTAAATTCTATGATATTTCCTGGTTGGTTTCTTTACTTATAAACAAAATACTCATCTGTGTAGGCAGATATGAAAATTATTATAATCTATTAATTCGGCCAGCTGAAATTTATTTAAACCTAATAAATACATGGTATTAATTATATGACTTGGGTAGAAACTTCAAACTTTATTTGGCTGGATCAATAATAGCCCATATGTTAATTTCATTAATTTGGATTAGGTATGGGCTGTTGTACTTAAGTTTGACATGATTGGCTAGCAGTTCTTAAATTGCGTCTGTTAAGAAAGTGCAGCGAAACAAATGTTGTTGTAACTAATTGTTTTAGAATGGATATTAATTTATTTTTATATCTTGATGGATATCCATTTTATGGAGAATAACAAATGATTAAAGTATTACTTTCAAATCCCAGGGGTTTTTGTGCAGGCGTGGATCGCGCAATTGAAATTGTCGAGCGAGCACTGACTATGCATGGTGCACCGATTTTTGTGCGCCACGAAGTTGTACACAATCGTTTTGTGGTTGAGAATCTGGAAAAGAAAGGTGCAGTGTTTGTAGAGAATCTGGATGAGGTGCCACAGGACAGTATCTTGATATTTAGTGCGCATGGCGTTTCCCATGCTGTAAGACAGGAAGCAGCGGTACGAAAATTAAAAGTATTTGATGCGACTTGTCCATTGGTGACTAAAGTTCATGTGGAAGTGGCAAAGATGCGTAAGGAAGGAAAGGAAATTATCATGATTGGTCACCAAGGTCATCCTGAGGTTGAAGGTACCATGGGACAAATAACCGGTGAAGATCGGGGTATGTATCTGGTGGAAACAGTCAGTGATGTAGATAAGTTACAAGTAAAAGATACTGCTAATTTAGCTTATGTGACACAGACCACATTATCAGTAGATGATGCGACCTGTGTCATTGATGCATTAAAGAGGCGTTTCCCAATGATAACGGGGCCTAAAAAGGATGATATCTGCTATGCCACACAAAACCGTCAGGATGCTGTTAAGCAGATGGTGAAACAATGTGACTTGGTGATTGTAGTGGGATCTCCCAACAGCTCAAATTCGAATCGTTTATGTGAAGTGGCACGTAATGCTAATGTTGAAGCGTATATGGTGGATGGTGCGGCACAATTGCAAGAAGAATGGTTTGTAGGAAAGAAGCAAATTGGAATTACTGCGGGTGCTTCTGCACCTGAAATATTAGTTCAGCAAGTGATATCACGTCTCAAGCAAATAGGCGCGGAACAAACTGGCGATGATGTGCAAATTGAGGAATTGAGTGGTGTCATTGAGACAGTGGTATTTCCATTGCCTAAAGCCTGATGATAGGCGGCTAGTTAATTTCGCCATCCCGTTTGGTAAGGGTTTGTGTCAATGGGTTGTGGGTTACCTGTCATTTCATTCAGTAAAATCTCTGCACTGGCTGGTGCCATGGTTACCCCATAGCGGAAATGCCCACTATTAATATAAAGATTTTCCAGAAAGGGGTGTTTCCCGATAGTGGGGATATTATGGGGAGAAGCGGGGCGCAGACCAGCCCAATGCTGCAATATCTGCCTATCGCGTAGAAAAGGTAATACTGCTTGTGCACGTTTAAATAAATCATTGCGCACAGTCTCAGTCGTGCGTTTATCAAAGCCAACATCCTCTAAGGTACTACCAATCAATAAATGTCCATCTTGACGTGGAATGATATATAAGTCATTTTGCAGAAAAATAGTCCGGATAGGTGGTGTGTCAAACTTAAATAACAGCATCTGTCCACGTATTGGTTTGATATCTAGATTCAGAGCATATTGTCCCAGAATTTCTTTACTCCAGGCTCCAGCGGAAACGATATATCTATTTGCGTTAAATTTTCCGCCTGTTGTAGCCAGTGATTGAACCCGCTCGTTCTTAACTGCGATATTGCTCACACTACAATGTTCGACTATTTGGCCGCCAAGTGCGGTTACTTGGTTATGTAGTGCATGTAACAAGCGGGGGCTACGTACTTGAGCAATTTCAGGCAAAAATAATGAATGTTCAGGTGTCTTATTGCCATAAATTCCAAGTTCATTATTAGCGAAGACAGAATGGGGAGGTAAATTCTGTTTTGTTTCCATTCCATGTGTTGCGCACCAGTGTTGTGCCATTTGTATGTCGTACGGTGGCAGCACCAATATTCCACTTGTTTCATATTCGCAATTGATCCCAGTTGTTTGATGTAGCGCGGCAACCCACGCTGGAAAAAGACTTGCACTATAACGGGTTAGATTCGTCACCTCATCAGGATAATCCCATGGGCAGAGTGGTGATAGAATGCCGCCGCCTGCCCAAGATGATTCTTTACCCACTTGATTACGTTCGAGAATTGTAACGGTAGCACCTTGTGTCAATAGGCGTTCAGCTGTAGCCAGTCCAATGATGCCAGCACCAATCACAATTACATCTTGTGTCATATGATTCCTGCAACTCATCCAAAAATATATGATACCCCAACAATATGCTTGACTTCGGCTCCAGACGTGAATGTTAAGCATTTAATAGCTCATGTATTGATTAATTAGAATAAAAAATTTTAATTAAACGCTAAAGTTATTTTAGCTTCTGACCGTTACCCTTTTTGACAGTTATTGTAGATATTTTTAACTCAAGTGTTGAAGGAAAGAAAGTGATGCACATTGTTATCAACAAAGGATTTACGCTAATTGAGTTAGTTGTCACATTGAGTGTAGGAAGTATTCTGTTAGCGGTAGCGGCACCAAATTATCAGGTATTTGTCCAAAACAGTCGACTGTCAGCACAGAATAATAGTTTTGCTTCGGCCTTGATTTTGGCTAAAAGTGAGGCAGTAAAAAGAAGTAGTCCTGCTACTGTTTGTCCGAGTACCAGTGGTACGGCTTGTGCTGGGGGAACAAATTGGTCAAATGGCTGGTTAGTGTTTGCAGATCCTGATGGAGATGGTGTGGTCGATGCGGGTGAACAAATTATTCAGGTTAGTCCAGCATTGACGGGTGGCAATACACTTAGTTCCGGAGCGCGCACGAGGGTGACATTTGCTCCGAGTGGCTTCACACTTGGGTTTGCTGATACCTTTTCTTCGTGTGATGATCGTGGTGCAACACATTCCAAGGCTTTAGTCTTAAACAATCAAGGCCGTTTACATACTGATACTGTCGGAACAGGAGTATGTTTGTGAATCGCAAGCTCAATTTGAAAGAAAAGTTCAATCAAAATGGTTTTAGCTTGTTAGAAGTGCTGGTTACGATTCTCGTGCTTTCTTTCGGTTTGCTAGGCATGGCTGCTTTAATTACAACGGGTATGCGTAGTAATAATGTGGCGCAATACCGCTCAATCGCTACCCAACAAACGCATGATATCGCCGATCGTATGCGAGCTAATTTGGCAGGGGTACGTGCAGGCAATTACGATGACCTTACAGCAATTATTCCTCCTGGCAGTAGCGACTGTATTGCAATGAATTGCACTGCGACACAGATAGCCATTTATGACCACGCTCTGTGGAACACAGCCAATGCTGCACAGCTCCCGAATGGTTTGGGTGTTGTAGCCGGAAATTTGGCAGGAGGATTTCAAATTACGATGATGTGGGCTGAGAAAGAAATGGGTGGTGTAACAGATCCTGCTTGTCCAGGCGGTACAGCAGCTAACACACGTTGTTTCGTAACGAGGTTCTCACCATGAAACTTGTCTCAAAGATTATTCATGCCGAGTCAAATGTTTTTCCAAAATATTCGATGTCCGATACGCAACAGGGCTTTACTTTAGTAGAGCTAATGATCGCACTGGTACTTGGTCTCATATTACTGCTCGTTATTGGTACGGTTTTTGTTAGCAGTAATCAAGCTTTTCGCTTGCAGGAAGATAATGCACGTATACAAGAGGGTGGCCGTTTTGCATTGGAAATTCTCGGGCGCAGCATTAAGCAAGCGGGTCATATGGATGTTCCATTCGATAATTATGAGATTGAATTCACAGGTGTGGCTATAAATGGAACAGATGGGGGTGCAGGTGTGGCTGATACGCTAACTGTGCAATCTGATGGGATGATTGGTGATCGAGATTGTACAGGCGGTGGCCCGGTTGCAGCAGCAGGTAACATTATCCAAAATCATTATAATCTAGACGCAGCTAATGCTGAATTACAGTGTGCAGGTGTCATTGCTGTGACGCCAGCTGCGCCAGGAGCACCGCCTACTGGTCAAGTGATTTTAGACAATGTTGAAGATTTACAAGTTTTTTACGGTATTGATACCACTGCTGACCAGTCAGCTAATCAGTATGTTGCTGTACCGGCTGATTGGGATCAAGTCGTCAACGCGCGTGTTTGCGTCCTGATTCGTTCTGATAAAACAAATATTGTTGCGGCAGGTGGTAGTTACTTGGATTGTACGGGTGTAGCAGTTGCTGTCCCCGCTGACAGGCGACTAAGACGTGCTTTTACTGCGACTTTTAATTTGCGTAACCGAGTTAACGTTTTGCCATGAATAAAAACTTTTTCCTGAAACAAAAGCAATTGGGTGTCACATTTGTCACGGGATTGATTTTTTTGGTCGTATTGACCTTACTGGGTATTACGGCTATGAAGACGGCGACGATTGAAGAACGTATGTCGGGTAATTTACGTGATCGTAATCTGGCACTTCAAGCAGCAGAAATGACTTTACGCTATGTCGAGCAGCATATCCGCGATGACGATCCGGCAACCAATGCACCCAATCCAATTGATGGTTTAGTCGGTTTTGATACGGTATGTACAGGTGGGTATTGTTATTACGGTTCGGGGGTGGCTGATCCTGGAATAGCTACTCCAGCCGCTTCTGCCAGGGCAGTCTACTGTACTCCTGCTTGTCCTATCAACTATGTTCCAGGTATGGTTTTTAATGCCGGCGGGATAGGCTATACAGCGCCTGTAATGCCAGTGGGCGTGCCTGCGCCTACCTACCTAATCGAAGGGATTAAAAAAACACCGCCGGGAAGTAGTAGTGTTCGGTACTACTACCGCATCACCGTACGCGCGCAAGGTGCTAAGCCTGGCACAGTGGTTTGGTTGCAAGAAATATTTAGACCTTAACATCTGGTTATTATAGAAAGAGGATGTAACATTATGAAAAATTATCTACTGTATTTAAAAGTATTAAAATGGATTGTGTGTTTACCACTCGTTTTATCGGGTTCTGTTTTTGCGCTGCCACCACTTTCCAATAGTCCACTTTTCTTGGGTGGAAATATCTCTCCTAATGTTATGTTCACTTTGGATGATTCTGGATCAATGCAGTTTGAGATTATGCCGGATGAGTTGATTATAGAGAGTGTGCGCTACATGTTTCCTCGTGCGTCTGGTATTTATGGTGGAGATGATTACAGCAACTATGTCGTTGGTTTTAACGGGGCCGATTTTGATTCGTCTAATCAGTACACGGCTTCTTTGCGTTCTAATCAGGTCAACAAGATTTATTATAACCCTACAGAAAGATACCGGCCCTGGAGTAATTCTGACGGTTCTCTGATGGGCAATGCTAACCCTACTTGTGCGCCACACAACCCCATGCATACCGCCGCAGGCTGCCGTAATCTAACAGTCAATAATACACAGACAGCCAGATGGCTGAAGAAGGATGGGAGCAGGTCTTCTTCTGATTCAAGAACCTTTTACCCTGCTGTTTATTTTCAATATAACAGTGGCAGTGTTAATTCTGCCAGTAGTTATACGCAGGTCGAAATCAAATCCACCACATCTTCTTACACTGGAGGGGTAGACCGTACAGATTGTGCCGCTGCACCCACTTGTACTTATAATGAAGAAATCCAGAACTTTGCGAATTGGTATACGTATTATCGTTCTCGTGTATTGTTAGCCCGTGCGGGTATTGGCAGGGCATTTTCTGTGCAGGGTAATACCATGCGTGTCGGTTTTGCAGCCCTTAATCTGGGTACTGCAGCTAGCAATGACAGTATTACCGTCGATGGTGTGTCGTCAAAAGCAGTGGTGAGTGGCGTAAGGCAATTTACAGGTACGGATAGGATAAATTTCTTTAATGATCTTTACGGTCATACTATTCCGTCAGCAGGTACGCCGCTCCGCATTGCAACAGATGAGGTAGGTAAATATTATCAGCGAACTGACGATAAAGGTCCTTGGAGCGATACACCGGGGGCAAGCGGAGGGACGCAGCTTGAATGTCGGCAAAATTACAATATCTTAATGACGGATGGTTATTGGAGCGGATCTGACACTGGACTAGGAAATATTGATAATACTGCTGGTGCGAGCATCACCAATAACTCGACGCCAGCTACACCGCCTACCTACACCTACACACCTGCGTTGCCTTATTCAGATGCCTACAGTGATACCTTGGCTGATGTTGCCATGCACTATTGGAAAACTGATTTGCGCACCGATATGCTCAACAATGTGCCCACTAATACTGAAGACCCAGCGTTTTGGCAACATATGGTCAATATCACAGTGGGGTTGGGTGTCGGTGGTACACTTTCGACATTGCCGTCTGGGGCGGAGACTTGGCCAGATCCTACTACTAGCGACGCAGCAAAAATTGACGATCTCTGGCATGCTGCTGTAAACAGTCGTGGTGCCTTCTTTAGTGCCGCAGAACCGGGATCATTTGCTAATGCGTTGACGAATTCATTGTCAGCTATCAATGATCGTATTGGTTCTGCTTCTTCAGTAGCGGCCAGTTCTAGTGAATTGAGAGCAAATGGACGCGTCTATATAGCGACATTTAATAGTGGTGGTTGGAGTGGGCAATTATTATCTATCCCCATTGATACATCAGCTGTTTTTGGCGCTACAGAATGGGATGCAGGAGCGGTTTCATTGGCGCCTAATACCATTTCACCGACAGCACGTATCATGATTACTAAGGGTAGTAGTGATGGCGTAGCATTTGAATATACGAATTTATCTGCCGCACAAAAAGTATTTTTGGATAAGAATGTCGCAGGTACTGTCGATAATTGCGGTTTGGAACGAGTTGCTTATTTACGCGGAGATGCATCCAAAGAAGGAGCAGGTGGAACATTTACTTGTGCAAGTTCCACGTTAATAAATGAATTTCGCAGCCGCGCTACGAGTAAATTGGGAGATATTGTTCGCTCAGGACCGGTGTTTGTTGGTACGCCAAGCGCAGGATACTCTGATGTGGATCATGCTGGTTATGCGACATTTAATAGTGGCTACGAGAATCGGACCCCAATGGTCTATGTGGGAGCAAATGACGGCATATTGCATGGTTTTAATGCGTGTATTGCTGGCGTAACAGCAGGTTGTACGGCGGCTGATGCAGGCAAAGAGTTAATTGCTTACGTACCCAGCACGGTTTATGCCAATCTGAATAGACTGACAGACAAAGATTACAATGCCAATCATCGTTTTTTTGTAGATGGTTCTCCGATGGTGGGTGATGCCTATATGGGTGCATCTCCTAGTTGGAAGAGTGTGCTTGTGGGTAGCCTAAATGGGGGGGGGCAAGGGTATTATGCATTGGATGTCACCAATCCTACAGACGTATCCAAGTCTGCCCCGAGTTTTACTACCGCGAATGCAGCCAATCTTTTGCTTTGGGAATTTTCTGAGGCCGATGATAGTGATATGGGCTACAGTTACAATCTTCCCCCGATAAATACATTTACTGGCCAAGCACTACAAATCGCAAAAATGGAAAATAATCAATGGGCAGTAGTTGTTGGCAATGGTTATAACAGCACGGGTGGCAAAGCAGTGCTATACGTGTTGTTCCTGACAGGCGGTGAAGACGGCACATGGACGCTGGGAACCGATTATATCAAGTTGATTGCTGATGCTGGAACGGGCAATGGTCTTTCTTCACCAGTACCATTTGATTCCGATGGAAATGGATTGGCTGATGTAATCTATGCAGGGGATCTAAAGGGTAACTTATGGAAATTCGATGTAAGTTCCAGCATACCTGCTACCTGGATTTTAGGAATTGGTAGTTTGCCACTGTTTGTATCAGGTCCCAGTAAACCTATTATCTCACCGCCTGTAGTCAGTTTTCATCCAGATGGTGGTCAACTGGTTCTGTTTGGTACAGGTAAATATCTAGAGACAGGTGATACGACTAATACAAACACACAGACGATATATGGTGTCCGGGATCATAATACCATCGCGTCTATAACGTCAGCGGAGCTTATTGAGCAAGTGGTAACAGATACTTCAGGCAGAAGAATCTCTACCCAAAATTTGGTGCCTTATTCAACGACAATAAAAGGTTGGTATTCGGATCTTCCCATCAGTGGTGAAAGGGTGACGGGTATACCCGCTATAGAAGATGGTCTTTATACGTTTGTAACGATTATACCGTCTACTTCGCCTTGTGATTTTGGAGGCAGAGGATTTGTGAACACGTTGGATTTCTTAACAGGTGGAATGCTTTCCTTTCCTGCATTTGATATTACTAAAAATAGAATTATTGCCTCTGATGATGGGTTATCGGCAGGCATAGAAATAGGTTTTGCAATAGGCGGTGTGACACGGATCAGAGGTGCTCATCAAGATGTATTAGTATATGCTTCATCTGGCGGTGGCGGTGGCGGTGGCGGCGGAGCACCTGCTGCAAAAGGCCCTGCTGACCAGCGTGGCAGAATCACATGGCGAGAAATTACCCAGTAGGCCTTATTGTTTGAGGAGTAATAAAGATGATAAATAATAAAATATTTTTTCCTTACTGGTAGCGCACCACACTAATCATTCTATTTTGGAAATAGAATGATTAGTGTTCTAAAAGAAAATCTGGGATTAATGAAACTTGGATTATTAAAGAGTGAATTAAGTTATGAGAATAGTGGCTCGTTTTAGCAAGCAAATAGGTTTTACGCTGATTGAGTTAATGGTTGCAGTCGCAATTCTTGGTTTTTTGGCAGCGGTTGCGTTGCCTTCATACCAAAATTATGTGCGACAGTCTAACCGATCCGTAGCGAAGGCAATACTCCTTGAAAACGCTCAGTTTATGGAGCAATTTTATACAGAGAATAATCGGTATGATCAAACACTGGGCGCGGTTGCTGTTGCGTTGCCTATTGCTCAATCACCTAGAACAGGCGTTATTCAGTACAATATTACAGTAGCCACACCAGCGCCTACTGCGTTTACACTGAGTGCCGCACCAGTTGGGTCGATGGCCGGAGATGTGTGTGGAACATTAACCTTGACTAATACGGGCGTACAGGGTTCTGCGGGTACAGTTGCAAACTGTTGGAATCGGTAATGCTAGGATATTATATGAGGGATGTAAATTTCACAAAATATCTTTTGATGTGAGAACTACTTGTTTATTCTCTTATTTCCCGCTCGAGTTCATCAGCTGTAATATGACGAACATCCTTGCCTTTGACCATATAGACCACATATTCAGACATATTTTTGGCGTGATCACCAATGCGTTCGATTGCTTTAGCTACAAATAGTATCTCGATTGAAGTCGAAATTTTGCGTGGGTCTTCCATCATAAAGGTGATCAATTGGCGCATGATAGAACGGAACTCTTCATCAACCAGTTCATCCTGGCGCACAATCTGAGTGGCAGCATTTGGGTCCAAGCGAGCAAAGGAATCTAAAGCTTTGTGTAGCATATCCGTGGCGATGCTGGCAACATGTTTTATTTCGACGAAACGAGGCATATGCACCCGATCATTGGCATAGATTAATCTCGCCATACGTGCAATTTTTTCGGCTTCGTCGCCAATACGTTCCAAGTCAGTAATGGTTTTGATAACCATCATAATCATGCGCAAGTCACCGGCCGTAGGTTGTCTACGAGCAATAATTTGATTGCAGATTTCGTCTATAGACACCTCCATCGCATTAACCCGGTGGTCATAGGCGATTACTTGCTCGATCAGCTTCTCATTTCCATTAGTCAGAGCCTCAATCGCATGCTCGATCTGCTGTTCAACAAAACCACCCATCTGGAGTACGCGTGTCCGAACCTCTTCAAGATCAGCATCAAATTGCTTGAATATATGTTTTTTATTTTGCATGGTGTATGTCTCTGTCTATTTAGAAACGTAACGGTTTATCCTGTGCATCCAGTCTAATGCGGTCAGTATTGTGTTTAGATAGTCACAGTTCGGACGCCATTGTCAGTTCCTAATAACAGTGTATTGGCGCCACGCTTTGCAAAAAGTCCGTTAGTTACCACACCCGTTATTTGATTTAGTGTTGCTTCTAACTCAACTGGATTCATGATGCGTAACCCATGTATATCTAAGATGACGTTACCATTATCAGTAGTAAATCCTTGTCGTAATGCGGGCTGACCGCCGAGCAATGCGATTTCACGTGCAACATAACTACGTGCCATAGGAATGACTTCTACGGGGAGCGGAAAGTTTCCAAGTACGTCCATAAGTTTGTTTTGATCGGCAACACAGATGAATTTTCTTGCAACCGCAGCAACAATTTTTTCTCTGGTTAACGCACCGCCCCCACCCTTGATCATATGTAAATGCTCAGTGATTTCATCTGCGCCATCCACATATACAGGTAAATCGCTGACACTATTTAAATCTAGTACTTCAATGCCGTGGTTCTTGAGACGTAACGCCGTGGCATCAGAGCTGGCTACCGCCCCTTCAATTTTATGTTTAATTTTGGCTAGTTCATCAATAAAATAATTGGCAGTAGAACCAGTCCCTACGCCAACAATACAACCAACAGGAATATGTTGGATGGCAGCTTGTGCCGCAGCGCGTTTTTGTTCGTCTTGTGTCATTGTTTCCTTGTATTGACGGAAATTAGTATTACCTATGAGGATAGCGCTATCCGTCAATTAAAACAATGTTTCATGTTTATAGTATGATAATTGTTCATGTTAAAACAAGTATACAAAGTATAAATTATGCGAGAGGAAAGTTTGTTTAAAGAAAGAATGCTAAAAATAAACTTATTGCCGTATATATTTTGTATGGCTAGTACGGCGTGCGTATCTGCGGTGGCACAAACAGGATTGGAGCGAGTTCGTGATTCTTCTGGTTGCTCAGATCGACCGATGGGTGATTACCAATATATTGATTAACCTCAATCGACAACGTCTTCTAACTCGGATGTTGATGTACGTATTTCTGCTCTAATAACACTCGCAAATGATAATCCTCGTGCTGCCTATGATTTAGGTTTGCGTTTTTTTCGCGGTGATAGTGTACGTCAGGATAGTTAGCGTGCATTACAATGGATGCGTGATGCGGCGGAAAGGGGGAATCTTAATGCTCAGAAAGCACTGGGTAGACTCTATTTGACGGGTCTTGAGGAACTAGTTGCAGATTTTCGCGAAGCACAAAAATGGCTATCTATTTGCGAGTCATAGAGATAAGGAGTCAGGTGAGCTTTTAGCGGAAGCATCACGGCTTCGATATGCAGATGATGATTATTTCCGATGGCGTAATCGTTGGCAGCCAATCTTTTATCGTGGGTGGCATGATGGTTATCCTTATCAGTCAAATTGGTACAATGGAGGTTGTCGTTACTAGCTAGTGATTTATGCAGGGCGTTATGACTTAAGATTTTTCAATAAAATAAGCGCTAAATCTACTTCTTAATCTTAAAAAAGAATGCTCAATTTTCAATCAGTTTATATGCATTAAGTTGTTGATCTCCGCTCAATACACACGCCCAATTTTTTTACCCCGCGTATAATCCCGAGTTTTGCAATACTGATTCTTACCCAGGGCGACCTAAATTCTGTCAGGATAGTTTGTGCGATATGTTCGGCTAAGGCTTCTAGTAGCGAGAAATGCTTTTCAGCCAGGATTTCATTAATGCGTTTTACAACCAGGGCATAATCCAGCGCATCATCAATATGATCTGTTCGGCAAGCACGACTGGTGAGTAGCGCAATTTCTAGATCGAGTTGGATGGTTTGTGCAACTACTCGTTCCCAAGGATAGATACCGATTAAGGTCTTAGCTTTAAAGTCGTGCAGGAAAATGATATCCATGTTTTGGGATTAAATTGGTCAACTACTGGTGGTGTGTGTTGGGAAGTTTGTTTGTATTGTTAACTGAGATTCTATTCTATTTGTAAGGGTGGCGCTAATCTTAATAACTATGTTAGTTTTCATGTTGCTGGCATATCTACTCGGATCTATTCCCTTTGCTGTGGTGTCGAGCTGGATATTTAAGTTGCCGGATCCACGTACCTATGGTTCGAAGAATCCAGGTGCGACCAATGTATTGCGAAGTGGCAAGAAAGCTGCAGCTTTCTTGACCCTGTTGGGCGATGCGGGTAAAGGCTGGTTGGTAGTGATCATGGCACAATACTTCGCACCATTTTGGGGTCTGGGTAGTGAAGTGACTGCCATCATGGCACTGGCAGTCTTTTTAGGTCATGTTTTTCCTATATTTCTGCGATTCCAGGGTGGCAAGGGTGTGGCAACAGCAGTGGGTGTTTTGTTGGGATTGAATCCATGGATCGGGTTGTTGGCGATTATGACCTGGATTCTGGTTGCGTTGGTTTGGCGTATTTCTTCTTTGTCTGCTTTAATTGCAGCGCTACTTGCACCTGTTTATGCAGGGTTGATAATGGGATTTGAGGCAAATACTTTAGCTATTCTGGTGATGGCACTATTGCTGATTTGGCGTCATCAATCTAATATTGCTAATCTAATTTCTGGTAAAGAAGGGCGAATTGGTAAACAAAATAATTCGTAGCTATTCTGCTTGGTAGTCTTCAGGTTTTTCCAGCATGTCTAAATGCCACCGTGCCTTGACTGTGAAACTACTGGCTGGCTGCCAGTTTTTGTTATGGGTGGTTTGTAATCGCATTGCGCCCGCAAATGCGATCATGGCCCCATTATCGGTACAAAATTCAAGTTCTGGGTAGAAAACAGTTGCGTTAATTTTAGCTGCCTGGTTTGTAAGATTTATGCGTAGTTGGCGGTTAGCGCCCACACCACCTGCAACAACCAATTGTGTTAAGCCCGTTTGTAATAAAGCTGCCAGGGATTTCTCTGTCAGTACGTCTACTGCTGCTTCTTGAAAAGCATGTGCAATGTCAGCACGCGTTTGTTGCGTGATTTCGTGTTTGTTTACCAGTGTTAATACTGCCGTTTTTAATCCACTGAAACTGAAGTTAAGATCCCCGCTACGCAGCATTGGGCGTGGAAGTTTGAAACGTCCTGGTCTGCCTTGTTCGGCAAGTTTTGATAATGCGGGGCCGCCCGGATAACCGAGCCCCAGTAGTTTTGCGGTTTTATCAAAGGCTTCTCCGGCAGCATCGTCTACCGTTTCGCCGAGTAATTTGTATTGTCCCACATCGTCTACCTGCATTAATTGGGTATGACCACCAGAAACCAGTAGTGCTGCAAATGGGAATATCGGGGATGGTGTGGATAATAATGGTGATAGCAGATGTCCTTCAAGATGATGTATACCCAGTGTTGGAATTTGCAGTGCAAAACTGAGTGCGGCGGCAATGCTCGCGCCAACCAAAAGTGCACCCGCCAGACCGGGACCCTGGGTATATGCAATGGCATCAATATCTTTTAGTTCGAGTTTCGCTGTTGATAAGGTTTGTTTGATCAGCGGGAGTACACGCCGAATATGATCGCGTGATGCGAGTTCAGGGACTACCCCGCCATATTCGTTATGCATTTCTATTTGTGAGTAGAGGGTGTGGTTTAGCAAGCCGTGTTCTGTATGGTAGAGCGCAATGCCTGTTTCATCACAAGATGTTTCGATGCCCAGGACAATCATTGGGAATAGTAAAGAAAGAGCACTGTTATAACAGGTTTCATAGTGATATACTTAAAAGCTTTTTTATTGCATCTGTTAATGCTGTATATAGATGTTTTTTTCACAATATATTTAAATTGTAATATGGAGAGAATTGCACACTTATGACTACCGTCAAACTCAAGGAAAACGAGCCATTTGAAGTTGCCATGCGTCGCTTTAAACGTACCATAGAAAAAACTGGTTTGCTCACAGAGCTACGTGCTCGTGAATTTTATGAAAAGCCGACTGCTGAACGTAAGCGTAAGCTTGCTGCTGCAGTGAAGCGTAATTATAAACGCCTACGTAGTCAGTTACTACCACCTAAGCTCTATTAAACCCAAATGATGGGCCTGAGGTTGATTGGCAGTTAAGCTACATTGGAGTCGTGATTCTACTGTTTCTTGAGTTTGTTGGGGGCAGTTCCAACACAGTAAAAATAAGTAGTTAATAAGCGGTACTCTGCTGTCAGCAAAAGTACGGGTGCGATTTATTCGTATCTATCGTTAATAGATATATCAAATGATATGTATTGCCGCATTCTGGCAAATTTAGTAGATAACTTTCATGATGAGTCTGAAACAAAGAATTACTGAAGATTTGAAAGCTGCCATGCGCGCGCGCGATACCCAAAAGCGCGATACAATTCGGCTATTGCAGGCCGCTATTAAGCAGCGTGAAGTTGATGAGCGGATTGAATTGGATGGCGCAGCCATTGTTGCTGTAATTGAAAAAATGCTCAAGCAGCGCAGGGATTCGATTGCCCATTATGAGGCTGCACAACGCGAAGATTTGGCTGTAATAGAGAAAAATGAAATGTCCGTATTGTTGGGCTATATGCCACAGGCATTGAGTGATTCGGAAGTGGAGTCCCTGGTCATTGAAGTAGTTTCTACTATAGGTGCTAAGGGACAACAAGATATGGGTAAAGTTATGGCAGCCTTGAAACAAAAACTTGCAGGGCGTGCTGATATGGCTAAAGTATCTGCATTGGTTAAAGCGAAGATTGCGATCTGATTTTAGCTGTTTGTGCTTTTTGTTATTTCGAATGCGGGTGAAAAAAGAACCTGCGATTATTCTAGATTCATTATACTTGGCGAGATTTTATGGG
>CAXBGL010000006.1:0-34444 GCA_963975255.1 uncultured Nitrosomonas sp.
TAATTAAAGTACAATTAGAGAGTTAACAAAAACCAATAGTTAATTGCGACATAGTCTAAAAATACTATTGTTTTTTTGGGAAGCAACTTTTTTTATAACCGTAATTGCAGGTGCCGGAACATGGCTACTGGGATCTAAGGGTCATCATGTCGGTGCTAGTGGCCTGATTTTTGGGTATTTGTCATTGATTATCCTTGATGCATACTTTCAGAAATCGTTTAAGGCCATCCTCATTGCGGCCATTTCATTTGCGATCTATGGCAGCCTCTTTTTTACCCTGTTTGATTTTCACCCACAAATCTCATGGGTAGGGCATGTGTCAGGTTTGATAGCGGGGGTTATAGTTGCAATTTTGTCGCGTAGAAAGTCTTCAAGTAGTTTAAATTGTGCTTGACCGAAAACCATAATTTTACGCAAGTCAGCTATTTATCGTTCATTAAAAACGTACCTACTCTAATATTCGCAATTTTTAGGTGAGAATAAGCAAGTTGGTCACGTCATGACGGTTGATGGTATCGTTGTAAACTATGCAAAAACGTTGGGATATTTTTTGTACGGTTGTCGACAATTTTGGCGATATAGGTGTGAGCTGGCGACTTGCACGCCAGTTGGCAACGGAACATGGTTTGAGGGTTCGATTATGGGTGGATGATCTGACCATCTTTGCGTGTATTGTTCCAGATATCGATCCAAGCGCTGCACAGCAGTGCTTGCAAGGTATTGAAATCTGTCATTGGCAGCAGCCTTATGCCCAAGTCGAGCCTGCCGAAGTTGTGATTGAAGCCTTTGCCGTTACGTTGCCGGACAACTATATCACCGCGATGACGCAATTGCCGCAGCAGCCTGTATGGATTAATTTGGAATATCTCAGTGCAGAAAATTGGGTGGTCAATTATCATGGTTTGCCTTCCCCCCATCCTCGTTTCCCTTTAGTTAAATATTTCTTCTTTCCTGGTTTTGTCGCGGACACAGGCGGACTATTGCGGACGCAAGACTTACTTTCTACATGCAAGCTGTTTGATGATGCAGCTCAGTCGGAATTCTGGCAACGACTCGGATTGCCAGCCCGTCGGGCTGGAGAGTTGCGTATTTCTTTATTTTGTTATGATTGCGTGCCACTGGAGGAATTGTTTGCTGCTTGGTCGCGCTCAGTTGTGCCGATTTATGTGTTGGTGCCTAATGATTCTGTGATGCAGCAGCAGATAACGGCATACTTTGGTTCTGAGTTATGCTCTGCTGGTGAGGTATTGCAGTGGGGTCAGTTAACCGTACAACAGATTCCATTTCTGCAACAAATGGTTTATGATCAGTTGCTTTGGGCCTGTGATGTTAATTTTGTGCGCGGTGAAGACTCCTTTGTACGTGCGCAATGGGCGGCACGTCCTTTTGTCTGGCAGATCTATCCACAGTCGGCTGATGCACATTGGCCAAAACTGGATGCATTCCTTAATCTTTATACCGAAAATATGCCACCACAAATGGCTACTGTGGTGCGTCTGTTTTGGTATAGCTGTAATGGTGATGGGTTGATCAATGAAACCTGGCCTGCCTTTGTTGCATCCCAGACTGCATTGAAACAACATGGGGAAAAATGGGCAGAACAGTTATCTTGCCAAGATGACCTAGTGTCCAATCTGGTGAGGTTTGCCAGAAATCAGATATAATTCGCTCTAAATGAAGAATCAGGCGCATTGCTATTTAGTTTTGGGCGGCTACCTGGTTACTGATAATTCAATGTTTAGGAAATGAAATATGAAAACCGCAATGGAACTACGCTCAGGCAATGTCGTGATGATCGGGAAAGATCCGATGGTTGTGCAACGAACCGAATTCACTAAGTCTGGTCGTAATGCTTCTGTGGTGAAGATGAAATTAAAAAATCTGTTCTCAAATACGACCGCTGAATTCGTTTACAAAGCTGATGAGAAATTTGATATGGTTATATTGGATCGCCAAGACTGTACTTACAGTTATTTTGCAGATCCACTATATGTGTTTATGGATACGGACTATAACCAAATTGAAGTTGAAGCAGATAATATGTCTGACGTCTTGAACTATCTGGTTGATGGCATGGAAGATGCGTGTCAAGTGACATTCTACGAAGACAAGGCTATTTCAGTTGAGTTGCCCACGACGATTGTTCGTGAGGTTGAATACACGGAACCTGCCGTGCGAGGTGATACGAGTGGCAAAGTCATGAAGTCAGCGCGGCTAAAGGGGAGTGGTTTTGAGATTCAGGTTGCTGCATTTGTTGAAATTGGCGATATGATTGAAATTGATCCACGTACCCATGAATTTAAAAAGCGAGTTAATTAAAAGTTTACATTGCAACGACCTGGATTTCAGGTTCTATAGCCTTCAGCATTTGCTCAATACCTTTGAGTGTGCCTGAAATGGAACTGGGGCAAGTACCGCATGCCCCTTGGTAGTGTATTTGCAGAATATTTTCTTTAAGTCCCAATATGTGAAGATCACCACCGTCATTCTGTAGATAAGGACGCACCTCTTCATCGAGCAATACATTAATCTTTTCAAGACGCTGTTGATCTTCTGGGCTTAATCCTGCCAATACTGCATTGGCTTCGGCCACTGTCTCAGCAGATTGTGCTGCTGCAGCGGGTGCTGCACGAATTGGGTCGGCAACTTCACGTGCTAAGTCCTGCCAGTTGGTTTCACCATCTTGTGTAACGGTAATCCAATAATCAATATAAAATACATTGGTAACATGGTCGAGGTCAAATAGCGCTGCTGCAAGGGGATCATCTTGCGCGCTTTCAGCATTGTCATATGAGTGTGCGACGCCCCAACTCAAAGGTTCCTTGAGAATAAACTTTAGGGCATTCTTGTTTGGTGTTCCTTCTATATCAGCTATTTTGGGCATTTGATCTTTGTTCGCGCTTACATTTAAAAAAAGTTGTTTGATAGTTTCATATGATTCTGCCTAAATGCGAAAGTTCTGTGAGATACAGACATCACGCAGAGAATTGACCTGATTAAGTAAGATCCTGTTACCAAGCAGGATACAAATGAGGTTTTACATTAACCGCTATATTAATTAGAGGTTAAGCAGTGTCATAAGTGCCCTGTGCTAATGTCTTCTGTTTCAGTTGAGGTGCTGGAAACTGAATTAAGTGCTGCGTGTAACGTATGCCAAGGCAAGATGGCGCATTTAACCCGTGTAGGCAAATCTTGTATACCGGAAAATACTGTGAGTCGTCCCAGGTGGTGTGGTTGGTCAAGATTCAGCTTGCCCGTTGCCATTTCGCGAAATTCATCGATGAGTGTTTCTGCATCGACACGTAATTTTCCTTTGACGGCCGTTGTCATCATTGAAGCTGAAGCTTTACAAATTGCACAGGATTCACCTTGAAATGCGATGTGATTGATTTGTTCGCCGTCTAGTTTCAAGGCAATATCAAGTCGATCGCCACAGAGTGGATTGTGCCCGACCGCATGGTGGCTGGCTTGATCAAGTGCACCATAATTACGGGGTTTCCTGTTATGGTCGAGTATGACCTCCTGATAGAGCGATTTTGAATGCATTATAAAAGAACCTTTTGGACAGTTCGAATGCCGGCTACCAAGGTATCTACTTCTGCCCGAGTGTTGTAGAAGGCAAATGACGCACGAGATGTTGCCGGTACTTTGAAGCGTTGCATAACTGGCTGCGCACAATGGTGCCCTGTTCGCACCGCGACGCCTTCCTGATTTAGAAGCGTGCCGATATCATGCGGATGAATTCCCTCAATGGAAAAGGATAATACTGCAGTTTTGCTTGAGGCTGTGCCAATTATACGTACACCTGGTATGTTAATAAGTTGCGCCGTTGCATAGTTGAGTAGATCGGTTTCATGCGCGGCAATCTGATCCATACCAATTGATAATAAGTAATCAATGGCTGCGCCAAATCCGATGGCAGCAGCAATGGGTGGTGTGCCCGCTTCAAATTTATGTGGGATGGTATTGTAGATTGTTTTCTCAAAGGTCACCGACGTGATCATATCGCCACCACCTTTAAAAGGCTGCATGGATTCAAGCAATGCGGCTTTGCCATATAGCATGCCTATACCCGTTGGTCCACATAGCTTGTGTGCAGAAAAGGTGTAAAAGTCACAATCGAGATCTTGTACGTCTATTTTTATATGTGGTGCGGCTTGTGCGCCATCAATCAATACAGGTGCCCCGTGTTTATGGGCAAAGTTGATCATTTGTTTGATTGGATTGACGGTGCCCAGTGCATTGGAGACATGTATTAAACCGACAAATTTGGTGCGTGCGTTAAAGAGTTTCTCGTATTCATCAATTAATAATTCTCCCGCATCATTGATGGGTATAACACGGATCTTCAACCCTTTTTCTTCGGCCAACATTTGCCAAGGCACGATATTTGAATGATGTTCTAGCGTGGTGAGAATAATTTCATCGCCCGGTTTGAGAAATTTACGACCATAACCATGCATTACCAGATTGATTGCATCAGTTGTGCCGCTGGTAAAAATGACTTCTCGATCTTCACGTGCATGAATAAAGTGCTGTAGCTTACTGCGCGCTTTTTCATATTCCATGGTGGCGACTTCTGAGAGGTAATAGACGGCCCGATTAATATTGGCATGTTGTGCAGTTTGATAATGTACCAGTCGGTCAATTACTTGCTGCGGCATCTGACTGGAGGCTGCGCTATCGAGATATACTAATGGTTTTCCATCAACCCTAAGATTTAAGATTGGAAAATCGGCACGAATCCTTTCAACATTGAAAGTTGGGAGGGCATGTGGTTCAAGTACGGCGTCGACAAGTTTCATCATTTAATTACTCTGTGTTTGTTTCAGTACAGTTTGTTCCAGTCGGTTTTTAAGCGAAGCAATCGGTATACAGTTAATAATTTCTGCAGAAAATGCGTAAGTCAATAAATTACGTGCAGCAACTTCTGATAAGCCACGGCTTTTCAAATAAAAGATTTCCTCATCATCCAATTGGTCTACTGTGGCACCATGTGCACATTTTACATCGTTGGCAAAAATTTCAAGTTGTGGCTTTGTATCAACATGTGCCTGTCTAGTCAATAACAGATTACGACTTGATTGCGTAGAATTGGTAAGCTGTGCATGGGGGCGTACTATGATTTTTCCGTTAAAAACAGCGTGTGCAGCGCCATCAACAATACATTTGTGTTGTTGATGGCTGGTTCCATGAGGTTTTAAGTGATCAATGCAGGTATGTGTATCCGCAAGCTGTTTGTCTGTGATTAATGCAAGTCCGTTAATGCTACATTCACTTGCTTCATCTTTTAACTGTACATTCATGTCATAACGTGAAATACGTGCACCCAGTGTGATGCTTGTCGATTGGTATTGACTTGAATGCGCCAGCGATACGCTACAGTTTGCCAGATGAAAAGCCTGATCGCTATCTCGCTGGATGCGTATGTGGCTGGCTTGCGCGTTGGCTGCAAGACTGACCTCTGTCACGGTGTTTGTGATATAGCATGCTTCTTGTAATGCCACATAATCTTCAATAACGGTTACCTTGCTACCGGTTTCACCAATCAACAGACAACGCGGGGAACTGGTTACTTCTTTCTGCGTAGCGATGAATAGCAGATGGATGGGTGTGGTAACCGATGTATTGCGTGGAACGATCATTACTGCGCCATCATGTAGGAATGCCGTATTGAGTGCCGTAAAGACATTATTTCGGAATTGAGCATGTTGTCCAAGATGGGGTGCAATCGCATCCGCATGCGTTTCAGCCAGTTCTGATAAGTTGCCAATAATGATCGGGCTATTTTCATCGATACGTGATAAGTGAGGTGCAAAATGCCCATCAACGAAAACAAATCGCGTGGTTGCTTCTTCAAGATAAAAATGCTTAATATCTTCAGATTGCAGATGATGTGTGGGTTGCGATGGCTGGTAGGGTAATTTAGTCAGTGGCGAGATGTCAGTAAAACGCCACTCCTCATTGCGCGTTGTGGGTATTTCTTGTACCCCAATATGATCAATTGCATGTGTGCGTAACTGATTGAGCCAGGGTAAGGGGCTACTTATCGGGCTACTCTGTAATGTTTTGAGTAGACTCCCTAGATAGTCACTTTTGGCGAAATCGTTCACGCTGTTGCTCCCACGGTCGTTTGATTGTCCGTGTTGGTCCAATCATAACCACGTTTTTCAAGCTCCAGTGCCAGCTCTTTGCCACCTGTCTTAATGATGCGGCCTGATTCCATGACGTGTACATAGTCCGGTATGATATAGTCAAGTAGACGTTGGTAGTGGGTTACCAATATCGTTGCATTATTTTTGTTGGTGAGCTGGTTCACACCATTTGCGACTATTCTTAATGCATCGATATCGAGACCCGAATCCGTTTCATCAAGAATGCTCAAGTGTGGTTCCAGCAATGCCATTTGTAATATTTCATTACGTTTCTTTTCTCCACCTGAGAAGCCTTCATTTACGCTACGATCCAAAAATTCTGGATTCATTTCCAGTAATTTCATTTTTTCGCGTACAAAGTCATCAAATTCGAGTGGATCCAGTTCATCCTTGCCACGCTTTATTTGCATTGTATTGTAGGCCAATCGCAGGAACTGGTTGTTTGCAACACCCGGTATCTCAATTGGGTACTGAAAGGCAAGAAACAGTCCTGCACGTGCACGTTCTTCCGGTGCGAGATCGAGTAGGTTTTGCTCGTCAAAATGGATGCTTCCCCCAGTAACTTCATAAGCAGTATGACCCGCGAGTACTTTTGCAAGCGTGCTTTTTCCCGATCCGTTTAGCCCCATAATGGCATGTATTTCACCACTTTTTACTTTTAGATCAATGCCTTTTAAGATTTTAATGCCATCTACATTCGCATGTAATCCTTTTACATCAAGAATTGTTTTACTGTTTGGATCAATCATCCGACACTGCCCTCCAGCTTGAAGCTAAGAAGCTTGGTTGCTTCGACTGCAAATTCCATAGGTAATTGTTGAAATACATCTTTACAGAATCCATTAATAATCATTGATACGGCTTCTTCCGCATCAATGCCGCGTTGTGAAAAATAGAACAGTTGATCTTCCCCAATTTTGGATGTTGAGGCTTCATGTTCCACTTGGGCGCTATTATTCTTTACTTGAATATAGGGAAAAGTATGTGCGCCTGATTGATCGCCAATTAGCATGGAGTCACATTGTGAATAATTACGTGCACCATCTGCACCGGGTGTAATTCTAACCAGCCCACGATAGCTACTGTTAGAGTGCCCTGCTGAAATACCTTTACTAACAATTGTACTGCGGGTATTTTTGCCGAGATGAATCATTTTGGTACCGGTATCAGCTTGTTGATAATTATTGGTGACGGCGACTGAATAGAATTCACCGACTGAATTATCGCCACGTAATATACAGGATGGATATTTCCAAGTAATGGCTGATCCTGTTTCTACCTGAGTCCACGAAATTCGTGAGTTGACACCTTTTGCCAACCCGCGTTTAGTAACAAAATTATAAATACCACCAATACCATTCTCATCGCCCGCATACCAGTTTTGTACGGTTGAATATTTAATATCGGCGTTATCCAGCGCAACTAGCTCGACAACAGCCGCATGTAGCTGATTGGTATCAAATCTGGGTGCGGTACAGCCTTCAAGGTAAGACACCGATGCTTCTTCCTCAGCAATAATCAGCGTACGTTCAAACTGGCCCGACTCTTCAGTATTGATACGGAAGTATGTGGATAGATCCATCGGGCATTTAACGCCTTTAGGAATGAAACAAAATGAACCATCCGTAAATACGGCTGAATTTAAGGCAGCAAAATAGTTGTCGCCAACGGGTACGACAGAACCCAGATATTTTTGTACAAGTTCAGGATGTTTCAGCACTGCCTCTGAGAAAGAACAAAAAATAATGCCGACTTCAGCGAGTTTGTCTTTGTAGGTAGTGGCAACGGACACACTATCAAAAATCACATCAACTGCAACACCAGCCAATGCTGCACGTTCATGCATGGGGACACCCAGTTTCTCGAATGTGCGTAACAATTCAGGATCAACTTCATCCATGCTGGCAAGCTTTTTCTTTGGCTTGGGTGCCGAGAAGTAGCTAATGGCTTGGAAATCAATTTTTGGATAATGAACGTTTGACCACTCTGGCTCGGTCATGGTAAGCCACTTTTTATATGCTTTTAGTCGAAATTCAAGCAGCCATTCAGGTTCATTTTTTTTAGTCGAAATCAGCCGAATCGTTTCTTCACTCAGTCCTTTGGGTACAACATCCGATTCAATGTCAGTAACAAAGCCATGTTTGTAGGGCTGGTTAACCAGATTTTGCAATGTTGCGCTCATTTGGTTTTTTCCTTTGATCTTTTAATATTATCAGTTTGAAGCAGAGATTTTAGTAACAATTTCGTGAAATATATTTATATTCTTTACAATGCGGTTTAAATAGGTTCTATCAGACTGAAGCTTTCTCCACAACCACATGCGTTATCAATATTGGGATTGTTTAATTTGAACGAACTATTGAGTCCTTCTTTGATGTAATCAATGTGAGTTCCATCAAAGAACGGTAAGTTAGCCGTATTCACAACTACCTTGGTGTTATGGGACTCAAATAATTGATCATCTTCCAGTAATTCATCGGCAAAATCGTAGGTATACGAGAAGCCCGAACAGCCTGATTTCTTAACACCAACGCGTAATGCCAAACCTTTACCGCGTTTAGTAAGTTGTTGCTGTATTTGTTTGGCAGCATTTTCAGTTAATGTAATTGCCATAGCACTATTTCCATTTAATGTTCATAATTATGATTGATTAACCAATAAAATAGATACGGTGTCAAAGGTTGCAATTTTGTGATGCGTTACGGACAAGATTATTCCAGTTTTATAGACACGTTATTGCTTATCATTGTTCCGCGTACATTTGTTATCTTTGTTGTATTGGGCATTTCATAATTTTGTTAATAAATGATATTTTGATCAAACTTTTGCCCAGTTTATGCAGCGGTCGTTTCACGCATATCAAATATTGGTGCCATCTTTTGATTCTGTTGCACTTTTTGATCATCGACAAGTTGTTTGAGTGTTACAGCACCAAGATAGTCGAATATAAGATCATTAAGTTTTGCCCATAGATCATGAGTCATGCATTTCCCATTATTGAGGCAATTTTCTTTACCACCACAATTGGTGGCATCAATTGGTTCATCAACGGCAAGGATGATCTCCGCGATGGTTACGAGCTCTAGCTCTTTGGCCATACAATAACCTCCACCAGGCCCACGTACGCTATCAACCAGTTTTGATTGGCGAAGTTTAGCAAATAGTTGCTCAAGATAAGACAATGAAATTTTTTGCCGTTGACTAATATCAGCAAGTGTCACTGGGTTGTTACTGTTTTGGATGGCCAGATCCAATAGTGCCGTTACCGCGAATCGTCCTTTCGTTGTTAATTTCATAACAGACTCCTTTAAGAATCGTGTAGGTTAGTTATTAAAAAGTTTGTGCTGTAATATAATATAAATAATACCCGATTAATTTAGTCAACTATATAATACCCGATTAATATAGTCAACTATATTTTTAGTTATTTGCAGAAGACAATCTCAACTCATTAATGAGCTTGGATAGTAACTTTTACGTGGTAAATTGATAAGGTTGTTTGGTGACGAATTGTCGATAAAAGGATAACCAAATGAGTATAAAATATTTATACAAGATCATCCTCGGTGTGTTGTGGGTATCAATTTATTTTATATCTAGCTCAGTTTGGAATAAAGGCTTGCCCATACAAAAATTATTGCCATTGGATTTGACGACTCAAGCTGCCATGGCTGCCATTAAAAAGTGTAGTGATGATGGTTATAAGGTAAGCGTTGCGATTGTCGACCAATCTGGGTTGCTTAAGGTTCAGTTAAAAGCCGATGGTGCGGGTCCACATACACTTGATAGCAGTCGTCGTAAAGCCTATACAGAAAATAGTTTGCGTGGACCACACAAAAATTTGCAGAGTTAACGATAAAAGATCCGAAGTTAAAAGGCCTGGTGCATATGAATGAACATATTTTGTTGTTGGGTGGTGGCTTTCCGATAAAAATTGGTGACCAAACACTTGGCAGTGTGGGTGTTGGTGGTGCCCCTGGTACAAAGCTGGATGAAGTTTGCGCCAGAGCAGCGCTAAGGGTGTTAAAGGCTGATGAGATGAATAAATAGTAAATTGACTGGGTAGCGTATCAGTTGGCACTATTATTAGCTTTTTCAGCCAAAGCTTTCAGATTTAGTTCATGTAACTTCTTAACTTCTTCTTTCAGAACTCTATCTTTAACATCGTTTAATGAGTCTTCGGGATGAACCAGTACACGCGTAGTAAGACTTTCTATGCGCCGATGACACACATCAGTGTATACATCAATACCCAATTTATTTGCGAGTACTATCATTTTTCCTAATTCTACATCGAGGACGTTACCTTTATTAATTTCAACTTTTATGCTTAAAAGAGACATATTGAATACCTACTAAAAATTAGGTTAAATTAGAATCTGTAAATGCCGCCAAGTACTGGCATAACTCAGTATATGTCGTATTTTATTTCTTGGGTTGTGTAAATCGGACTATTAAAAACGTGGATAATAAGCCAACCAGTAAACCTAGAATCATCATGCCATAAATAGGTGAATTGATTTTAATGAAGTCTGTAATTTGTTGTGTAATGGAATCTGCACTTGATTGATCAGATACCTGGGGTAATGCTTCATGGGTATAAGTGTCAGTAAATGTATAAGGAGTTAGCCCGGGAATGCTTGGGATATCATCACCGCCTTCACCCACAACTAATTGTGCCTTCATGCCTTTTTCCATATGTTGTGAAATATCACAATGCACAAGGTAGGTGGCATCCGTAGCGGGGACAATCATTGTCCCAGAAATTGTTCTGGGCCCGGTAACCTCGAGATGAAACATGCCATTTTTGTAGAGGTACTTGGGAAGCCCATGCATCATAAACTGGTGACGTACTTCATCTTCATTGATAAAGTGCCAGGTTACTTTCGCGCAAGGTGTAACACGCCATTGTTGATTATCAAAGGCGAAAGCGGTACCGGGAAATTTTTCTGCATATTTTCTGCCAGCACGTACAGTAATCTCAATTTCTTCCGAGATCCTGTCGCAGCTACTGGGTAATTCATCAAAATTTTGTCCCATGATCATGCCACCTTCATGATCCATAATGTGGCTGGTGTCCATATGATGATGGCCATCTCCATGATGTGCACTATGGCCTTCCGCAGAGGAGTGGTCCATTTCGTGCGGGATGGATTCATCCATCATATGGTCGTCACCATGTACCATGCCATGGCCATCGTCATGTCCCATGTCATGCCCTTCATGGTCGCCATGGTCTATGTCATCATCATTGTTCATTGAGTGGTTTCCATGATCCACTGCATGTCTACTATCTTCATCTACAGATTCTGTTTGTTCTTCTGCATAGACAGGTAAGCACAAAAATGTCATCCCTAATAGCAAGATCGTTAGATATTTAATCATTCTTTGCGCTCCCTTTTGAACCGCCAAATCGAGAGACTGCTTGAACAGAAAAATGTTTTATTTGTTGTCGCTTAGCTATTAACAAATAAATAAAAATACCGAGCAGAAGTCCATACAAAAAATTGAATAGTGTGGTGCGTATGGCGGGATCAATTCCCGAATGCGCCGAAGCAGCAGCTAAGCTTCCAGATTCATCAAGGTCCTGCCAGATGGGTACTTTCCTTTGATAATATTCTTTTGAGAAATGTTTGCTGAAGTCCATACCATGACCTTTTTTGGGAAAGCCGACTTCATTCAAAAACGAATCATATATTATTAGGCCCATGCTACCACCTTCACTCATTCCATCTGTAGTGATTCCCTTTTCCCTGTGGTCATGATAAAGCCAAATCCCTTCACCATAGTTATGTAAACCATCATTGGTTGTATCCAAGGTCAGATCGATGCGCTGAGCAGGAGAAAGCGAATACACATCGCGCGTAATCTGAGCGGCAGGGTTGTGCTCAACACCGTCATAGTGCGTAATCGTTGCATGATGACCGTGTGTATGAATTGCTATTAATTCACCGGCACTGTTTAGTACGCGAAGTTTTATTTTTTGATCGGGTTTTGCCGTTATAGAAGATTCCCGTAAGGTAAAGGGAAAGGATAACCCATTCAGGGTATAGTAATCCTCCACTGCATCAGTCAGATCGTACCGGCGATTCATGTCACGTGCAATGAGTCGAGGGTCATTATACTTTTGAATGATCTCAGTCAGATCTTTATCCATTGCGTGATAGTGCAGATCATATTCTTGATCAAATTTTTCTTGGATTGCCACTGATGGATGTCGAACATAACCAGCGCCAACGTTCAGTGTTTGCAGCCAATTGTTAGGACGATTTTCTTCAACAATAAACATACCAACCAGACCCATGGCTAGATGAGCATGGGTTTGGACATGGCAGTGATAAAACATAGTACCAGTTTGGCGGGGACGAATTTCATAAATGCGTTGTTCACCTGGCATCAAGTGCATTTCACTTGTTTGTGATCCATCAGTACCTTCGTGTTTAGAGTGTGAGAATGGGTGATCCACACCATGCAAATGAATGGTATGTGGGAAATAATGTGTATTTTCCAGAACAATTTGTATGATATCGCCTTGCTCAACCCGAATAGCAGGTGATGGTAAGCGTAACAAGGCATTGGCGCGTACACTCTCAAAATTCTCAGTGGACATACCTCTCGTTTTTGGCGCAAACACCCAAGCACCGGGCTGTATACTAGGAGCAATATCAAATGTAGGGACTACTCCATCAAAATCGGGCGTTGACCCATTTAGTTCTATGACTTCAAGCTTAATAATAATTCGGTCCGGATCCCCATCGCCATCTAAGTCATCTTTTTTGATAATGGTGTCGGGTGAAAGTGCTGTTTTCATCAGCGTTGACATGGAAATATTGTTGGTTCCTTTAACTACCGCTGCGATCAATGCTGGATTATCCGGGTTACAGTGGCGGGACTCTCGAATGCGGACGCCTTCTATTTCTTGTGCGTCTCGCCATGCAGCAGAAATTTTGGGGTCACAATTGGGCTCAATAGTTAAAGCAGCTGAATCAACCTTAATTGATCGAGGTAGTTTTTGCGTTGTTTGCGCAATTGCCACTGTAGATGCGCAGCACACTGCCAGTATTGCTATAAAATAATGAAAAGGCATTTGAAGCATCCTTAATTAATCTCATTCAGTTACAAAATAAAGCTTAGCCGTTATGCAACACAGAAGTTCTGATCCAGGTCAATGTAACAGATGAACAATCTATCTGTTTATGCAGATAATATACAATAAAGACATTTGACTGTGTATCTTCACAAACATGGTGTTTTAAAGTGATAAAATCCCAGTTTTTCTTATGAAAAATACTTCATATTTTTAATTAGGTTTAGCTCAAGTTTAGTTTCAATTATACATAACCCCAAATTTGAGTGCCTTTTTTGATGCCCTAAGAAACAAACAAATATTGTGGCATGATTTTTACTCTGCTAATACAGTGCGCTGTATCAGAAGCAGTGATAGCGATTTCTAAACTCATCAACATATGACCAAACAATTAGTAATAAATTTCGTTTTAGCCACATTAATTTTTGACGTATGTTTCTTATTAACGGCCTGTGAACGTGGAGAATCTGAACCCAAGAATGCTTCTATGAATGCAATGATGGAAGCGATGCCTGTTAACGTAATTCAAGTACAACCAGTTGATGTGCCAATTAGCGTTGAAACGGTTGCGCAAACAGAGGGTGCAAAAGAAACAGAAATTCGTCCACGGGTTGGCGGTATTTTATTAAAGCGCTTATATACTGAAGGTGCACCTGTAGAAGCTGGTCAGCCATTGTTTCAAATTGATCCAGAACCTTTTCAGAATACTTTGAATGAAGCGCGTGCACAATATCGGGAACAGGCTGCACGTGTCGTGCAGACTCGACGCGAAGAAGCGCGTCAGCGTAAACTGTTAGCAGAGCGTTTCGTCAGTCAAAGTATGTATGATATTGCGTATGCCAATCACACGATGGCAGAAGCTGCATTGCAATCGGCTAAAGTACGCGTACAACAAGCCAAATTGAATCTTTCCTATACAACTGTTACCGCGCCTGTGAAAGGCATCTCGGGTCGTTTCCAATTCTCCGAGGGGGCATTGGTGGCGGCGAATACTAGCTTGTTGACAACAATTTCTCAGTTATCGCCAATATGGGTGCGTTTCAGCTTTTCTGATAGCGAGTTAGAACGTTTTGATGGACGATTGAGTGAGCAGAATGTACGTCAGGTCATTGTCACATTACCGGATGGTTCTGAGTATTCACAAAAAGGTACAATCAATTTTGCAGCCAGCCAGATTGATCCGTTATTGGGTACACAGCAGCTACGAGCAGAATTTAATAATAATGATCAACGTATACTTCCTGGGCAGTTTGTTCGTGTGCGCGTTATTGCAGGTGAAGCCAAGCGTGCTTTTATTGTGCCCCAGAGCGTTGTATTAACCTCTGATCTCGGGAGATATGTTTATGTAGTTAGCGATACAAATAAGGTGGAAATGCGTGTCGTTGTCGCAGGAGATTGGATCGGCAAGAACTGGGTTATTCTTAATGGGCTAAATGCCGGTGATAAAGTGATTGTTGATAATATTATTAAATTACGGCCCGGTACCGTTGTGTTGCCACAATTACAGGAGCAAGTTACTGGTGTTTAGCAGTGTTACCAGATCTAATGCGCCTTTGTAGCCAATCATAATGACTAGATTTTTTATCACACGCCCTATCTTTGCATCCGTATTATCGATTGTTATTGTGCTGGCCGGGCTGGCTGCTGCAGTACAATTACCCATTGCACAATATCCACAGATTACACCGCCCACTGTATTTGTAACGGCAACTTTCCCAGGTGCCAGCGCTGAGACTTTAATTAAAACTGTCGCAGCACCTATAGAAGAAAGGCTCAGTAGCGTTGAAGGCTTGCTGTACTTTAGCTCAAGCGCCGATTCAAGCGGACAGCTGACCATCACTGCCACTTTTGAGATTGGTACAGATGTAGATCGTGCCACATTTAATGTTAGCAATGAGGTCAATACAGCATTAGCACGTTTACCCGATGAAGTAAGGCGTACGGGTGTCATCGTACAGAAACGATCAAATGATTTATTGCTGGTTTTTGCGGTTACTTCTGAAGATGAGCGGCACACACCATTATTTATTAGTAACTATATTACAAACAATATTCTGGATGATCTGAGACGGGCGCCAGGTGTTGGTGAAGCACGAGTTTTTGGTGCACAAGATTATTCAATGCGTATCTGGTTGCGTCCTGATCGTATGGCATACCTAGGTGTTACTGCCAATGATATTGTTGAAGCCATACGATCACAAAACCGACAATATGCGGCAGGGAAAATTGGTCAGGAACCTGCGTTAGCTGACCAGCAGCTGGTGTATACCGTGACTGCAAAAGGTCGATTGCTTGAACCAGAGCAGTTTGAAAATATCATTCTACGTGCAGAAGGGCCACGTGGCGTTCTGTATCTTAAAGATGTGGCTCGTGTTGAATTAGGGGCGCAGAGTTATAATATTCGAACCGTACTCAATGGAAAACCCGGTGTCGGTATTGGTATCTTTTTACGTACCGGTGCAAATGCTTTAGAAACGGCTGCAGCAATTAAATCTAAAATGCTTGAGTTGGAACAGGATTTTCCGAAAGGCATTCAATACGTTTTGCCCTATGACACGAGTGATTTTGTTAAAGCATCAATCTGGGAGGTGGCCAAGACACTGGGTGAAGCCATGATTCTAGTGGTTTTGGTCGTTTACGTATTTCTGCAAAGCTGGCGTGCAACGCTTATTCCAATTATTGCAGTGCCCATTTCTTTAATTGGCACATTTGCAGGTTTGTGGATTTTGGGTTATTCCATTAATACTATGACCCTATTCGCCATGGTGCTTTCAATTGGTATCGTGGTTGATGATGCCATTGTCGTACTGGAAAACATTGAACGGCTGATGTCCGAAGAAAAATTATCACCAATCAATGCGGCAATCAAAGCAATGCAACAAGTTTCCAGTGCTGTCGTTGCTATGACGTTAGTACTGGTAGCGGTATTTGTTCCTGTTGCATTTCTGGGGGGCATGGCTGGAGAGTTATACCGGCAATTTGCGGTGACAGTGGCTGTTGCGGGCGTAATTTCTGGAATTGTTGCTTTAACGCTGTCCCCCACACTTTGCGCCATGCTGCTTAAATCGTCACATAACGATGCCCGATTCTTTCAATGGTTTAATGGTGTTTTTAATCGGGTACGCGGTTTTTACGTTAGCCTAGTCAGCGTTTCTTTACAACACATTAAAATTAGCATCCTAATATTTATTATACTTACTGGCGGTGTGATTTATTTAATTAAGACGATTCCAGGAAGTTTTGTGCCGTCAGAAGATCAGGGTTATGTAATTTCTGCAATTGTACTGCCAGATAGTGCAGTGCTGGCACGTACCATTAAAACAACCGATGCGATACGTGCTGAGATGTCAAATGATCCGGCAGTTGCTTTTCACTTTGCAGTCAATGGCCTGGATTTTATTGGTGGTGGCAATAAAACCAATGTAACAACGATGTTTGTACGTTTGGCAGACTGGTCTGAACGAACTGCCACTGCCGAGGATATTGTAAACAAGCTGGTTGATATTGGATCACGTCAACCAGATGGGCTGGCGCTTGCTTTTAATCCCCCTGCAATTCGTGGATTGGGTAGTACCGGTGGATTTGAAGTCTACATGCAAAGTCGTATTAGTTCGGATACACAGAAATTTACAAAAGTCGTTAATGATTTTATGGATAATCTGAGAAAGGAGCCGCAGCTTTCCTCGGTGAATACCTTTTTTCGATCGACAGTACCGCAGTTGTTTGTTGAAGTTGATGAGGCTAAAGCAATAACACAAGGTGTTGCGATTGCCGACATTTATACTACTTTGCAAAGTACGATGGGATCATTTTATGTCAATGACTTTAATCGCACAGGTAGAACTTATCGCGTGCAATTACAGGCTGAAATGGCTTATCGAATGAAACCTGAGGATCTAGGCAAAGTTTATGTTCGTGCTCAATCAGGTTCCATGATTCCATTATCAGCATTGATAAAAGTGAAATCTATCGTGGGCGCAGAACAGCTGGAACGTTTTAATGGGCTGCTGTCCGCAAAATTAATGGGTAGAGGAGCAAATGGTGTCAGTTCCGGTGATGCCATTGAGTTGGTAGAAAAAGTTGCTGCACAAACATTACCTGAAGGTTATCAAATTGCTTGGACAGGACAGGCATTCCAAGAAAAAAGAACGGGTGCGGCCGCGCTCTTTGCGTTTAGTCTCGCCATTATCATGGTATTCCTAATTCTTGCCGCTCAATTCGAAACCTGGGCTTTGCCATTGGCAGTTATCATGGCTGTTCCTTTTGCTATTGCAGGCGCATTGATCGCCATTTTATTGCGTGGCATGCCGAATGACATTTATTTTCAAATAGGCATGGTGACGTTGATTGGTTTAGCGGCAAAAAATGCAATTTTGTTGGTTGAGTTTGCCAATCAGAAAATGAAAGAAGGTATGACTATTAAGCAAGCGGCGATTCAGTCTGCACAATTACGATTTCGGCCTATTGTCATGACCTCTATGGCATTTATTTTAGGCGTAGTTCCGTTACTTATCGCAACTGGAGCGGGCTCAGCCGCACGTCAATCAATGGGAACCGGTGTGTTTGGTGGCATGATTATGGCCGCATTTGTTGCTACCATATTTATTCCATTATTTTTCTCCTGGTTTGTTAGCAAACATGTGTCCAGGCAACAAGAAAATGTACCTGAAGAATCAACTCAGATCGAGACGTCTAAGCATTTAACTGATACAACTGGTAAAAAAGAAACATAGTATTTTTGACATGGCATGATCAATATTCGGCTTTTGTATGCCTCAGTGCACGCCTAATCTATTGAAATGTACAAATAATATATTGTATGCGGTATCTATTTTGCTTGGTTAATAAAGTTTGTGCCAATTTTTTGTGTCTGCGCGGTTGGCTGTATTTCCGCTACAATTGTGACTATTGGAACGAACCAAAACAACAATGACTAAGGTACATCGCAGCGCAAGAAATCAAAAAGGCAATATTTTTCTGGTGGGTATGATGGGAGCCGGGAAAACAACAATAGGTAAAGCACTAGCCAATTATATGGGTAAACGCTTTGTAGACTCTGATCATGAAATTCAGGAGCGTACGGGTGTGAAAATACCCGTAATTTTTGAGATTGAGGGAGAAGCTGGGTTTCGAAAACGTGAATCTGAAGTACTGCGCGAACTGGTAAAAGAACAAAATATTATATTGGCTACAGGAGGTGGTGCGGTACTGAGCCGGGAAAACCGAAAATTGTTGCAATGTCACGGAACTGTTGTTTATTTGCGTGCATCGGCTAAAGATTTATGTCGCCGGACGCGACACGATAAAAACCGGCCATTACTTCAGACTAATAACTTGTATGCCAAATTGTCCGAGCTATATCAGGAACGAGATCCACTTTATCGTGAAACGACACATTTGATTATTGATAGTGGTAGACAGGGTGTGCGCAGTCTGGTGCAGAAACTCATCAATAAGCTGGTTTCTTTTAATTCTAAACATATTGTTAGTCAACGTACTATGCAGACCATCACGGTAGAATTTAAATCATCTGAAGCACAGCGTAGCTATCCCATACACATCAGCAGTGGTATTTTGGAAAAAGCTGAGTTAATTTTGCCTTACTTACCACAAAAACGTGTTGCAATTGTGAGTAATACCACTGTGGCACCGCTTTACTTAGAAAAATTACGTGTAGCGCTACAAAATCATGGTGTGGTTTCTGTGCCGATTATTATTCCTGATGGAGAAGTTTATAAAAACTGGGAAACCTTAAATTTTATTTTTGATGCTTTGCTCAATCATCACTGTGAGCGGAATACTGCAATTCTGGCATTGGGGGGTGGTGTTGTTGGTGATCTGACTGGATTTGCTGCAGCAACCTATTTGAGGGGTGTGCCATTTATTCAGATTCCTACCACATTACTTGCGCAGGTTGATTCTTCAGTGGGTGGAAAAACAGGGATCAATCACCCACTAGGCAAAAATATGATTGGTGCATTTTATCAACCCCGTCTGGTATTGACGGACAGTGCAACCTTAGATAGCTTGCCTGAAAGAGAATTGCGTGCGGGTCTGGCCGAGATTATAAAGTATGGTTTGATTCGAGATTCCGTTTTTTTCGACTGGTTGGAACAGAATATAGTGCGACTTCTTGCGCGTGACCCCAGTGTTCTGAATGAGGCTATTCGACGTAGTTGTGAGAATAAGGCCGAGATTGTTGCAGATGATGAAAAGGAACATGGGGTACGTGCATTGCTCAATCTGGGTCATACCTTCGGTCATGCGATTGAGAACGGTATGGGTTATGGTGTTTGGTTACATGGTGAAGCCGTGGCTGCCGGGACAATGCTGGCTGCTGACTTATCACAACGTTTGCAACTTATTAGTAAAGCGGATGTTGAGCGTATCCGTAATATTTTTTTGCAAGCAGGGTTACCCGTACATGCGCCTAAATTGGCACCAGAAAAATACCTGCAACTCATGACCCTGGATAAAAAAGTCGAAGCAGGCAAGATACGTTTTATCCTACTTAAGCGTATTGGCAAAGCTGTGATACGTGCTGATATACCGGAGGCAGTGGTATCTGATACACTTTTAAATTGTGCTACATATGAATAATTTGGCGCCTTATGCGGTATCGACTATAAACACCCGTGGTCGATGTATTCCAGAAGCAGCACCGCTCGGGCGCAGTGAATTTCAGCGTGATCGTGACCGAATTATTCATTCTAATGCATTTCGTCGGCTTGAATACAAGACGCAAGTTTTTGTCAATCATGAAGGAGATTTGTTTCGTACGCGTTTGACACATAGTTTAGAAGTTGCACAAATTGGTCGTTCGGTTGCGCGCAGCTTGCGTTTAAATGAAGATTTGGTTGAAGCGATTACTTTGGCCCATGATCTGGGACATACGCCATTTGGTCATGCGGGTCAGGATGCGTTGAATGATTGTATGAAGGATTATGGTGGTTTTGAACACAATCTTCAGTCCCTGCGTGTGGTGGATGTGTTGGAAGAACGATATGCCGCATTCGATGGTTTAAATCTTTGCTTTGAAACCCGCGAGGGGATACTCAAACATGCCTCAAAGAATAATGCGCGCAAGTTGGGTGAAGTGGGGGAGCGCTTTGTGCTGAATCAAAGACCCTCTCTGGAAGCACAGCTGGCTAATCTTGCTGATGAAATTGCCTACAACAATCACGATGTTGATGACGGTCTACGTTCAGGTTTGATTACGCCGAAACAACTGGAAGAAGTCGCCATCTTCTCTCGTCATTTATCCCAGGTACAAAAGCAATATCCTCAGCTCTCGGAGCGCCGCCTGATTCATGAAACAGTACGGAGTATGATAAACACACTGGCTACGGATTTGACCAAGCAAAGTAAAAAAAATATAAAAAATGCACAATTGAAGGATCTCGATGCAGTACATTTGGCGCAATCACTGATTGGGTTCAGCGACAAAATAAGAAAAGAGCAACAGCAGCTTAAGAAATTCCTACGTGAAAACCTCTATATGCACTATCGGGTGGTACGCATGAGCCAAAAAGCACGGCATACGGTTGAAATGCTGTTCAATATATTTAACTCAAATATCCTGCTACTGCCTACTGAATACCAAGTAAAGTTTGATCGTGAGAAACATCAGGCAATCGCTGATTATATTGCCGGCATGACTGATCGTTATGCGATCAGGGAGTATCAACGATTATTTGCTATTGAGGAAGGTTGAAAGTCTAGCAATAAGATTCGTATCTGGTATTTTGTGTTTATATCATCAGTAATTTACTACATTCCGATAGGTTTTTGATGCTTGTCAATAATGCTGCTACGTAAATTTGTATAATAAGCGCACAGTTACTATGCATGTTGTCTGATGTACGTGGTAGCAATTCACTGGTAAAATGCGCCGTTTATAAAAGTGAGTGTTCCCTTGGGAAGATAACTTTTTATATATTTTGTGATTAACAGGCTTTCAATGACAACACCTAAAAATAATACGTTACTACGCGCATTAGCGCGACAACCTGTTGAATACACCCCGGTTTGGTTAATGCGTCAAGCTGGGCGTTACCTGCCTGAATATAATGAAACACGTGCTCGTGCTGGTAATTTTCTTGCTTTATGTAAAAATCCTGATTTCGCAACGGAAGTAACTATGCAACCACTCGCACGTTTTCCACTGGATGCAGCAATTTTGTTTTCAGATATCCTGACTATCCCTGATGCAATGGGATTAGGACTCTATTTTGCGGAAGGAGAGGGCCCCATGTTTGAACGCCCCTTGCGTGAAGAAAGCGAGATTCGTTCTTTACCCGTACCAGATCCCAATACGCATTTGCGTTATGTCATGGACGCCGTCTCACAAATTCGTAGCACTTTGGATAATCAGGTTCCATTAATTGGTTTTTCTGGCAGTCCTTTTACACTTGCGTGTTATATGGTCGAGGGTCGTGGTGGTACTGATTTTCGTCAAATTAAGACGATGCTATACCAGCGACCTGATTTGTTGCATCACATTCTTGATATTAATGCACAAGCAGTGACTGCTTATTTAAATGCACAGATTGAATCGGGTGCGCAGGTCGTCATGCTTTTTGATACTTGGGGTGGTGCGCTTTCCCATTCGGCTTATCAGGAGTTTTCATTACGTTATATGCAGCAAATTTTGGCTGGACTCAAACGTGAGCAGGATGGTGCGCATGTTCCTTGTGTGGTTTTTACCAAGGGGGGTGGACTATGGTTAGAAGCTATTGCCAGTAGTGGCTGTGATGCAGTTGGGCTAGATTGGACTATAGATATTAATGAAGCACGTCGCCGAGTGGGCGATAAAGTTGCGTTGCAAGGTAATCTTGATCCTTCGATTTTATTTGCGTCCCCCGAAATCATTAAACAAGAGGTGGAAAAAATTCTTGTTGGTTTTGGACATGGCAGTGGCCATGTATTTAACCTTGGGCATGGTATCTCTCAATTTACGCCCCCTGAGAATGCGGCAGCTTTAGTTGAGGCAGTTCATGCGCAGAGCCGCAAATTTCATTAGATTAGTCTAGTAATATTATTTTTTTCAAACGACCATGTTATCGATTTGAATATGATTTAGGTCAAATAATAAATCAGAATATATTGCATGCTTATGTTTGAGCTATAAAAAACAATGAGTATAAAGTAAGTGTGAAATAAGTTATCGCAGCTTAAATAACCCAATATTATGAAAACAAAAAATCAAAATTTTTTTTTCAATCTGTGTGATAGCCAATATTATGAATTTTCATCTGTATTGTGGTTAGATCATAATTTGAATATGATTCGCCAGGATATTCCACATTTTCCGCTATCCAAAGATAGATTTATTGCTAGCCGTCTTATCCCCTTGGCCATTAAGCCATTAAATTAATTAGCTAAAGGTAAATTTATAAAATGGGGATACTCAGTATATTACTTTTGACGCCGGCTCTTGGCATTATTGTTTTAGCCTTAATTCCGCGAGCGAACACAGGTCAACTTCGTTTCGCAGCAAACTTGTTTGCCACCCTTGTATTTTTGCTCAGTTGCTGGCTGGTTGTTGACTATAATCAACTGGATAGCGGGATACAATACTACGAACATTTTATTTTTAACCCAAAATTAAGCTCTGCTTTTGCGTTGGGTGTTGACGGTTTATCTCTACCTATGGTGGTTTTGGCCTCTTTGCTGATATCCATCGCATTGTTGGCTTCCTTTACAATTGCAAGCAATATTAAGAGTTACCACATCAGCATTCTATTGTTGGAATTGGGTATGTTGGGTGTGTTTCTTTCCCAAGACTGGTCTTTGTTTTATATATTCTGGGAGTTAACTTTAATACCACTATTTTATCTCATTAGTCGCTGGGGTGGCGTGCGTCGTCATATAGCGAGTCTTAATTTCGTGTTGTATACAATGGGTGGTTCTATTTTTATGCTCATTAGTTTGTTTGCAATTAGTCAATATATGCCCGCTCACAGTGGTACTTTGATGTCATCAATGAGTGTGGCGGCACAAAGCATGCCCGAGAATGAGAAAATTTGGGTTTTCATCGGGTTCTTGATTGGTTTTGGTGTCAAGATGCCTATTTTTCCGTTGCACGGCTGGTTGCCTTTGGCACATGTGGAAGCACCCAGCCCAGTCAGTATTTTATTGTCGGGTATTCTGCTGAAAATGGGAGCCTATGGATTAATAAGAGTGGTTGTAATGTTGCCTGAAGCCGCACAAGTACTGCAACCAACTTTGGTGTTCTTGGCATTGTTCGGGATGATTTATGGAGGCATATTGGCTTGGCGACAGACTGATCTTAAGGCAATGGTGGCTTATTCATCGGTCAGTCATATGGGTGTTGTTTTGCTGGGTATCGCTACTCTGAATCTGGCAGGTTTGTACGGTGCGGTGCTACAAATGACTGCACACGGATTGGTAGCTGGTGCGATGTTCTTGCTTGTTGGATTACTTTATGAACGTACACATACTCGTAATATCTTGGATTACAGCTCATTGGTTCAAGTAATGCCGCGTTTTGCCTTGTTTATGACGATCACCTTATTTGCTGCCATGGGTTTGCCAGGTACGGTAGGCTTTGTAGCTGAACTACATGCGGCTATTGGTGGTTTTCAGCAATGGGGTTATTTAATGGTATTTCTTGGGTTAAGTATTCTGATTAGTTCTGCGTATGCAATGCGTACCATTGGCATGTTGTTTACGGGACCAGTCAAGCCACAGATGCGAGAAATAGAAGATTTGAGAACACCTGAGCTGCTCGCAGCCAGCATTTTGGTTGCCGGTATTTTGTTGTTCGGTTTATGGCCTACTCCACTAATTGATTTGTCTACTGCAACTATAAATCAGTTTAACGACATTATCAGTCAACGTATTGAATAGGATTAGTGATGCACGAAACCTCTAAACCACTTGATAAGCGCAATCAAATCATAGCAGCGTTAGATCATCTAGATCACGTTGTGCCTGGCCAGGGACCAATTCATGAGTTTGTCCATCACAATACGATACATGGTTTTCAACATCTTCCTTTTGAGAAAGCATTGGAAGAATTTGAAGCTATGACAGGTATCTACGGCTATTTGTCTGAATCTGAAAATAAGGCACTTTACCAGCAAGGACGAATTACTGATGAGGATTTATCAGCAGCACTGACACATAATAAAGAATTAAAAGCTGATCAAATTCTTTATAAAAAAGATGATCTGACGATAACACGGAAAAATATTTATCAAATAGCACTATTATTTGATATAAAAGCTATAACGGCCAGCCAGTTAAATTGGCAAGTTGAAGAGTTACAAGCGCTCAGTAAAACACAGGCAGATGTCTCTGATCAAGTTAAAAATCAGTTGCTCGCATCTGGTTTAACTGAATCAGAACATATCAGTCAATTATGGAAAAGTATCTTAAATAAACTGGGTCTGAAACAATCGAAAATTCACCCGGAAGACATGCTGGACTTGTCGGTGGAACAGGCTGAAAATTGGTTAGAAAAGGTCCGCACTAGTCTGGAGAATCATGATGATAATAATATATCGATTCATCATAAATTACGTAACAAGGCTAATACTCAGTTAGAAGAGATGTTGGACCAGGTAGGTCACAGTATTACTTTACGTGGTTTTATTATGGCTTTAAGTGGCGTTGATATTCTGGATTCAATTCGCCCACAGTTGATACGGATTTGTGCGTCGGCGTTGGATGAAGGTGTGGCTGCATGGCAGTTACCAGATCGAAGCCAATTAGGGCTTTACGCTGCTTGGAGAGCAACGGTTCTATATGATCTAAACCCCTTCTTACATGATCTGCTTGACTGGCAAAATATCGTTTCTGAAGCACCCGAAGATGCAATTGATTGCATCATCTTGCAATTGAAGCACATGGAAATACCTGAGGAAAAGTGGGAAGGATATTTACGTCGTCTCGCGCTTGAATTACCGGGTTGGTCTGGTCTAATTAATTGGCGACAACATCATCCAAACTACCATACAGACAACAATGTATCAATTCAATTAGCTGATTATCTGGCCATTCGTTTGATTTTGGACAGACTTTGGCTTAACCAGGCTTGTCAGGATAATTGGAAAATCGAAGCCAAACTGGGAACGCTCAAACATTATTTTCATGGCAATTTTTCCGAATTTATGGTGCGAAAGCAGTTATATCAGAGTGATCTACCTGAATATCTCATGCATTTGGCCAAGGAGCTTGTCCAGCAAAGCGGCTCAGAAAGACAAAATCGCTCTGAATGGCAGGAACTGGCCGATTTAATGTGGACATGGCAATTCAGCCCAATGGTCGAAAACGTTACCGTTTTTAGTCTATTTAACCATGGATGGCGCCTGTTTCGTTTGTGTCAACACCTTGGGTTGAATTCGACGCATATCCAAGAGATACAACCTGAAGACTTGGTACAGATGTTAACGCTGCTGGATGAATTTACAGCACCTGAGCACAGTAAAGTTTGGCTCTATGCATATGAATATCACTATCGAGAGAATTTCTTTCAATCGATTCGTGCAAATTATAAACGTGGACGATGGGCTAAGCGCGATGTTAGGCCTTCATCGCAAGTTATGTTTTGTATTGATGAACGTGAGGAAAGCATGCGTCGTCATTTAGAAGAGATTAATCCCACTATCGAAACATTAGGTGCTGCCGGATTCTTTGGTATTCCAATAAATTATAAAGGGTTGGATGATATTCACAGGGCGGCACTCTGTCCTGTCGTTGTTACGCCTGCTCATGATATTGACGAGATACCTCGTAAAGATACGGAACAGGCTCAGCGTGCACATAACAAGGGTCATAGTCTGCTTAAAGGGTTTGCTTATCTGATGAATCAAACGCTTCGCCGCAGCCTAGTATTTTCTCATGCTGCTATTGATGTTTTGGCACCCATTGTTTTTATCAATTTATTAGGCCGGGCATTTTTACCCAAATACATATTGGCATTTAACAGTGCGCTTAAACAAAACATTGAGAAACAAGTTCCGACCGAGCTTTTATTTAAGGCGCTTGATACCGAAATAGCCGCTACACCAGAACATAGTCAACTGGGTTTCACCGATACTGAGCAGGCCGATAGGCTGACTGGTTTTATGCGTGCTACAGGATTGACGTACGGGTTTGCGCCGATTATCTGCTTAATGGCTCATGGCTCAACCAGTCAGAATAATCCGCATGAAGCTGCACACGATTGTGGGGCTTGCAGTGGCAAACGGGGAGGCCCAAACGCACGATTATTTGCCGCTATGGCAAACCGACCAGAGATCCGAGCAATTCTAGCGGAACGTGGTATCGAGATTCCAGATGACTCCTGGTTTGTTGGTGCAGAACATGATACATGCAGTGATGCCGTTGTCTGGTTTGATTTAGAAGATATACCGAAAAATTTGCAGACAAATTTTGTCGCGATGAAACAAGATATTATAAAATCTTCATATGCGTCTGCGCATGAACGTTGCCGACGTTTTTTGTCGGCAAATAATCCCAAGTCACCCGCAGCCGGTATTTGTCATGTAAAAAATCGTTCCAACGATTTAAGCCAAGTTCGTCCAGAATACGGCCATGCCACGAATGCTTCTGCAATCGTTGGGCGACGGTCCGTGTCGCAGGGTATATTTCTTGATCACAGACCTTTTCTAATTTCATATGATGCGACACAGGATCCCGAGGGGAAACTGCTTGAAAATATACTCTTAACTGTTGGTCCTGTTGGTGCAGGGATTAATCTGGAATATTACTTTTCTACCATTAATAATGAACGGTTTGGTTGTGGAACAAAGATTCCGCACAATATTACGGGTATGTTCGGTGTTATGGAAGGTGCCAGTAGTGATATAAGGACTGGTTTACCCAAGCAAATGGTGGAAATACATGAATCCATTCGTCTACAAATATTGGTTGAAGCGAGTACTGCAGTTCTTGGTGAAATTTATGGCCGTCAAGAGAGTATTCAAGAACTAGTGGGTGGTGGTTGGGTACTACTCAGTGCGATAGATCCTGAAAGTGGAAAAATATCTGTATTTGAACGAGGGGTCGGTTTTGTTCCTTGGGAACCGGAAGTTAAGGAAATCGCCACCTATGAAGCATCAATGGCATACTACCAAGACCAAAATGAACCACTGCCTCCAGTACTAATTAAACAACCTAATTTCTCGGGAGCGCAATAAAATGGACTATTTGGTTGTTTTAATTCCTTTATTTCCATTTGTTGCTGCAGCCATAATTGGTTTGGGTAGTTTATTCAATCACCTGAAAGGTGTCGCCAGTGAGCGAACGACAGCCAAAATTGCAAATTCTGCAATTACCCTATCGTGTCTGCTCGCAATTGGTTTTCTTGTTGCTGATTTATTAGAAAAAAATACGGGTTCCTATCTGTTAGGGCAATGGCTTGGTAGTGAAAGTTTAAAATTTGAGATTAGTTTTATCACCTCTGGGATTAACGTTATCCTGGCTGCTTTATTTTCAATATTACTGGTAATTATTACACGCTTTTCAGTCAACTATATACATAAAGAACTTGGTTTTCATCGTTTCTTTTTTATCTTGAGTTTGTTTTCTTCTGCCATGTTACTGCTTGTTTTATCAAGTAGCACAATTGGTACATTTATTGGTTGGGAGATTGCAGGAGTTTGTTCCTATTTGCTGATTGGCTTTGCTTACGATCGTTCGGTTGCAACAATAAATGCAACCCATGTTTTTGTTACCAATCGTATAGGTGATGCAGGTTTTATACTGGGTATTGGTTTGACTTTTTATTATACTGGTTCTACTGATTGGGTTGAATTAAATACTGCGGCTGAAAGATTAACAACATCGACTGCAACAGTTATTGCTTTATGTTTTGTAGTGGCTGCATTTGCTAAATCGGTACAGCTGCCATTTACCCCTTGGCTTGCCAGGGCAATGGAAGGACCCACACCTTCAAGTGCATTGTTTTACGGCGCGGTAATGGTGCATGCGGGTGTATATTTAATGATCCTACTTCAGCCTGTTATTGAACAGGCTCCTTTGATAATGTGGTTGTTAATAATAGGTGGTTTGTCTACGGCAGTTTATAGTTTTATTGTTGGGTTAACCCAGACGGATGTCAAAAGCTCTATTTGTTTTGCTATTTCGGGTCAGCTCGGACTGATGTTCCTCGAATGTGGTATGGGTTATTGGGAGCTGGCTGGCTGGCACCTTTGTGCACATGCCATTGTTCGCAGTTACCAGGTACTGACAGCACCATCACTGCTGCATTACACACATGGCAATCCAATGAAACCGATTATGCATAAACTTGCAGGCCTACGGTGGCTATACGTAATATCTTTACAACGTTTCTGGCTTGATCCATTGACTGATAGAACATTGGTTAGACCAGTTTATGGATTAGGGCGTGACTTGGAATATTTTGATAAACATATCATTGACCGCATGATGGGTTTGCCTTCTTCGACTGGACACGTTATTACTTCACTTCTTCAACATGAGCACGGAGATTTGGATAAACAGCGTGATAATTATGAGCTTAAAGAATTTGGTCGCGGCTGGGGTATTGCAGGCAAGTTTTTTGAATGGACGGCGGGGGTAATGGGTTGGTTCGAAGACCGTTTGATATTAAAAGGTATTGGAATGGATATGGTTGATATTGGTCGGCAACTTGGACATGCCGCCAATAGATTTGAGAAATTAATACTTAAACCGCGATACCCGACTTTGTTTGGTCTTATAGTCTTACTGATTGCAGCTTCACTTTGAGGATTTGATGGACATTACTAATATCACCTTGTGGTCAGAAACGGCAGCGTTTCCGCTATTGACAACCATGACGCTGGTACCACTAATAACAATGGTCATTGTATTATTGTCACCTTCGTCAGTATCGGCGTTACGCGTTGGTTTTGTTGGGATGATACTAACGGTTGCATTGAGTATTTATCTGCTCACTGTTTTTGATGCAAATCGCCCTGGTGTTCAATTATTTGAGGAAATACAGAATTATAGTGTGGGCGTAGATGGTGCCAGTATTTTATTTATCCCACTTACGGCGATACTCACACTGGTAGCGCTTATCTATGCCATGACAACGCGGCGTGCTACCGATCAAGTACAAATTGCTTGCTTGCTGGGTTATGAGGCAATTCTAATCGGTGCATTTTGTGCAATGAATGCCATGCAGTTCTGGTTGTGGTGTGTCTTGGAGCTGATTCCAGTCGTTCTCATAACGATTCGTACAGGTACAGGACAAAACAGACGCTGGGCAGTAGCCATGTTGTTACAGTACTGGGGTGGTGGTTTATTAATGACCCTGGCTGGATTCTTGTTGCTCGCTTTTGGCGTTATGGGTATGGGCGATACTTTAACTTTTGATTGGCTGACATTGAAGCAAAATGACAACGCTCTAGAATTTGGCAGCGTAATTTTCTTCCTGCTGTTTTTTGGCTTTGCTATTCGTATGCCATTATTTCCATTTCATGGCTGGTTGCCTGTATTGGCTGAGCAAGGTTCCATGGCTAGCGTTGGTATTTTTCTGGTTGGCCTGAAATTAGGTGTTTATGCAACAATTCGTTTTATTATTCCCTTGCTTCCAGAAATTGCGGAACAATGGACATGGTTCGTGTTGATACTGGGATTAATCGGTATTTTTTACGGTGTATTATTGGCATTAATGCAAATTAATATTCGTCGATTGATGGCTTTTGCGGTGATTAGTCATACGGGAATGTTAGTCATCGGTGTTTTTGATTTTAATAATTATGGATTAGAGGGCAGTATTCTACTCTCTATAGCCTATGGGCTTGCAACAGCAGGTATATTACTCAGTATTGGTATGATTTATAAGCGCACACATACTGCATTCATTCCACGACTGGGTGGAATGTTTGATGCCAGTTATGCCATCGCATTCTTATTTGTTATTTGTGCGTTGAGCACGATGGCCATGCCAGGTACCCCAGGTTTTGATGGTGCTCATTTACTCATAGAAGGTACCATTAAAGCACATGGTTGGCTCATTTCTATTGCGATATTGACAGGTAATGTCTTGGCCGCTGCACTACTGTTGCGTGCATTTCAACAGATATTTATTACAGAGTCTAAACGTTTCCAGGGACCTTACGTTTCTAAGCTTCACGTAAGTTCCTCCCAACCTTCTCCAAGAAATGAGCGCATGATTGCTGTAGTAATTTGTTCATTATTGATTGGCGTGGGTTTTTACACTTCTCCATGGGTAAAGATGATTGATCAAAATATTAACCACATGAGAGTGTTGCATTCCCCAACATATGATGCAGGACATTCTGATGTGAACGCTGTACGTTTAAATACTAAGGACAATAAGGATGAGTGAAGCGAATTTTCCACTACTCAGTCTTATTATTCTGCTGCCTATTTTGGGTGCAGTTGCCATTGGATTAACACGCAACACTGGCTTAGCTAAAACAAGTGCTTTGATTTTTGCGGGTTTAGAATTACTGCTAACACTGTTTGTTGTGCAATTTTTTGATAGCAGTAGTAGCAGTTTCCAAATGATTGAAAATTATGCATGGATACCTTCACTGAATGTTGAATATCTAGTGGGAGTTGACGGTATCTCGGTATTATTCCTGCCATTGACTGCATTGTTGACATTCATTGCAATACTCGCATCGTGGAATTCAACGCAACATAACTTACGTTTTCATTTTTCATTACTCTTAGCATTAGAGGGTGTCACAATTGGCATATTTTGTGCGCTCGATATGATTTTGTTTTTGTTGTTCTGGGAATTGACACTTCCACCTCTCTTTTTCTTGATAGGTTTATGGGGTATCGGTTCACAGCGACGCAGTGCAGCAATGAAATACACACTGTTCATGTTGTTGGGTGGCGTGCCTTTATTGCTTGCTATTGTCCTGTTGGCAGTCAATCATGCGACACAAACAGGCGGAAGTATTCCTCACGATTTGGCTTTTAGCTTGCCAGTATTGTTAGAAACACGCTTGCCAGAAAACCTGCAAACGATCGTTTTTTTGTTGTTGTTACTTGGGTTTGCCATCAAAGCACCACTGTTTCCATTTCATACCTGGTTGCCAACTGCCGCTATGGAAGGTCCAGCCCATATTATCGCGTTACTGACAGGATTAAAACTGGGTGTTTACGGTATTATACGTTTTACTTTACCCTTAGCACCTGATGTTGCAGTTGAGTTTAGCTGGATATTAACTACACTTGGTGCCATCACACTGGTATATGGGGCATTGATTGCTTTGCAGCAGACAAATATGCGTCGTTTATTGGCTTATGCCAGTGTCAGTCATGTAGGAATGGTAATGATTGCAATTGCTTCTCTTAATATGCAGGGGATTCAAGGTGCCATATTCCAATTACTAAACTTTACATTGATTGCTAGCTCACTCATGTTAGTTGCAGGCTTTATTCAACACCGACTGGGCAGCACGGATGCTATTCATTTGGGAGGTATGGCCAGAGTCATGCCACGCCTAACTTGTTTTTATTTCATATTTGCTTTGGCGAGTATTGGGATACCGGGAACCAGTGGTTTCCCTGCTGAATTATTGATGATTATCGGCACACTAACTGCCAACACGGGTTTGGGCATTGTTGCATTAACGGGTGCTATTCTGGGTGCTGCCTATATGCTTACCTTCACCCGCCGTGCGTTTTTTGGTCCGATAACACATGCTGTTGTTGCTGAGGCACAGGATTTGCGACCGCGCGAATTAATTTTACTCTGTTTGCCTGCGGTGTTAGTTTTGGGATTCGGTTTCTTTCCCGGCATTGTTTTGGACATCAATCAATTGGCTTCAGAAGTCTGGTTATATCGGTTATTGAACTAGCCTCAATATTGCATCAACCGGTGGAGAGTTTTAACGCTGAGCTTATTTATTTGATGAGAGTGTTTGCGACTGTAAGTTCTGTTATTCGAGCTGAAGGAGGTTATGCACTCAAATTGAATGAGAACGAGTTAAAAACTAGCAAGTGAAACGCTGGGTACAAACTGCATTTTTCCTCAATTCTCTAATAGATAATGACCATTTGAGCTACAGACAAAATTCTTACATTCTGGTGAATTATTCATGGTGTAAGGTGCAATAGCATACGCTGCTAGGAACCCCCAAAACCATATACTTGGGCACGCTTAACAGAGGAACTTAGATTAATGGGGTTTGTTTTTCGAATTCAGTGTTGTTTCCTTCTCCATACCATAAACTTTCATTCTGTAAGTAAGCGTAGACGGTTTAATACCGAGTAGTTCAGCTGCTCCATCTGTGCCTGATATGCGCCAATTTGTATGTCTCAATACTGCTATGATGTTTCTTTTTTCTTGTTTCCGAAAAATAGCATCTGTAACAAATTCTCAATCATCGGATAGGTTTGATAACGAAACTTGCTTGGCCTTGTTATCACAGGGCATCGCAAGATCAAGCCTAAGTCGATTTCCTTTCGAGAGAATGATAGCGCGCTCAATGACATTTTTAAGTTCTCTGATATTACCTGGCGAGGTATATCTATTTAAATCTTCAAGTTGGTGTTGGGTTGGGTTAGTGACAAAGGACCACGCCCCAGTTCTTTACAAATACTGCTTAGAAACTGAGTCGATAAGGGTGCAATATCCTTATACACTCACGCAGTGGAGGTACTACAATGAGGAAAATGCTTAAACGATAAAATAAGTCTTCACGAAATCGTCCAGCGTCGACTTCTGTTTTCAGATCACGTTTGGTCGCAGCAATAATGCGGACAGCCACCTTAATGGTTTGATCTTCACCCACACGCTCAAATTTATGCTCCTCAGCGCACGCAATAATTTTCCTTGTAAATCCATGAGGATTTCACCAACCTCATCAAGAAAAAGTGTGCCGCCTGCGGCGATTTGAAGACGGTCAACCCGGTCGCAATGGGTGCCCGTAAACGATCCACGCACATGTCCCAAAAATTCGCTCTCAAAAAGATCCTTAGGGATCGATGCACAATTTACTTTTACCAGTGATTTGTTAGCTCGGGAACTATTGGCATGGATTGCACGTGCAACCATCTCTTTGCCAACGCCTGATTCACCCAGAATTAGAACACTGGCAGGTTTTAGCTACCGCTTCAATCTGTGCAAGTGTATGTTATGAAGCCTGGCCTGGTTTTCTCCAATGATTTCACCGAAATTAATGATGGCATTGATCTCATCACGTAGATAATCACGCGCATGCTCGAGTAAATCTTTTAGGATTTTGATCTCTTTATAGGCTTCTTCGTGTCGTTTCTTGTTTTTATTGCGCCCAGTAATATTGCGAAAAACGACGACTGCTCCCTTAAGTTTGCCACAGGGTCGATTAATTAAGGTTTTCCTTAGATAAAAATAAGACATTTGCTTATTTACTTATAAAGGCTGTTCCCTTAGCTTATTTCTAAGCAAGTAGATTAAAAGGCAACTGCTTCTAATGTCAACATACAGTTTCCCAGAACGCTTGCTGCTGAAAGCCCAGTTATCCTTGCTTTCCTCGATTTCGATAACTGATCAGCTAGGCCGCTGGTAGGCACTAATAACAAAAATAAAAACACTGCATGAAACCGATTATATTCTTGTCGGTGGCACCTGAAAGTACGCACTTGCCGGATGAACCCTTAATTTTATTCTTAGCATGGGTTCATCCTTAAGGGTAAACAATTCCTTTGCAGGTATTGCAGCGACTTCAGTTGTATTTAAGCCCCTGTGGTCACGCCAGACTTTATTAACATCACGACTTACAAGTCGTGTCATCTATATTGCAATAAATTGCGAATCATTAATTTTTAACACCGAAAAAAATAATTGTGACTAATAAATCATAATATTAATACTTGGTATGAAACTTGATATATATAGAATGAAAGGTGCTCTAGAAAAAGTTTTAACGTTTCAAAGGATGAACTAATACCTGTGGATGGGTGTTGTCGAGATTTGTTGCAAAAAAATGATCCTGGGAAATAGTAAGTTAGATCAGCTAAGTATTTGAGAGAGCTATAACGACCATAGTGTTCATGGTGTAATAATTTTTAGTAATACCTTTTAATAATTAAAAGTAAGGAGGTCCCTTATGAACCAACCTATTGAGCCTAACCAGTCAGCTAATCCCATTGCGGATAGTCATCCCACAAATATGCAACCCACTGCGGCACCCGCGAAATCACTTGTATTTGATGATCAGATACTTCCTCCAGCAATGGGTGTTCTATGTGTTGAAGA
>CAXBGL010000007.1:0-34036 GCA_963975255.1 uncultured Nitrosomonas sp.
AAAGTACAATTAGAGAGTTAACAAAAACCAATAGTTAATTGCGACATAGCCATTTCAAGGTTTTATAAAAAACATGGGGCTGTTCTAGATAACTAGTTAATATTTTGCTTAACAAGTTGTTTCAACTTAAGTAATTGTTGTTTAGGGTGAGGGTAATTAAAACGCCGCTCACATTCTTTTAAATATAGCGGGAAATGGTCTTTAGGAGCACCGTTAAATTTACGCATATGACGCTTTGCTTGTGACCAGAAGTTTTTCGATACCATTGATGTGGTTTGTCTTATTCGCAAACAACTGTGAATGATTGATTCGGTAGTGCTTAAACTGAGTCATTTCTAATGCATTGTCACCCTTCCAACATTCTGTGTAGACAATGCTGTCAGGTATCACTTTTCGTTCAATGATGGGCATTAATGTGGTAGATGATGCATCAGAAATAATCTTAGTATAGACCTTCCCACCCCGCTTTAACAAACCGAATACAGGCACTTTCCCTGCTGTACTCTTATTTACACCAACTAATAATGCTCCAGATCGCGCTGTCGAACCACTCACAAAGTGCTCTATCAATTGCATCTGCTTAGACCAGCTTAATCTACTCTTTCTCATACCATCTTAGATAACACATTATTGCATTATCTAAGACAGCCCAAAAACATATCCTTTTTTCGTCACAGTTTGACAGATTTGACCGTTTTAATAATTCTTGCCGCTATTTTGTATGGATCACCGTTGGAAGCTGGCCTTCTATCCTCTAACCATCCTTTCCAACCATTCTGTACTGTAATAATAGGTATTCTGATAGAAGCCCTTCTATCGGAAACACCAAAGCTAAAGTCATGTATCGACGCGGTTTCGTGATGGCCCGTTAAACGTTGCTCATTAAACTCTCCGTAAACAGCCAGATGTTCCTCGGTAACCGGCCTAAATGCTTCACAAATTTTTTCGTAAATTTCTTTAGAACCACAGGTTCTTAATACGGTGTTAGAAAAGTTAGCGTGCATACCCGAACCATTCCAATCTCCTTTTATGGGTTTTGGATGATATTCAATATAGAAGCCATATTTTTCAGTTAAACGATCTAATAAATATCTGGCCACCCAAATTTCATCGCCTGCTTTTCTAGCACCTTGGGCGAATAGCTGGAATTCCCATTGTCCACTGGCTACTTCTTGATTAATACCTTCGAAGTTAAGTCCAGCGGAAATACACAAATCTGCATGCTCTTCAACAAAATTTCTGCCGTGTGTATTTTTTCCGCCAACAGAACAGTAATACATGCCTTGTGGTCCAGGATAACCACCAACAGGAAATCCTAAAGGCAATTGTGTATGCTTATCCATAATGAAATATTCCTGTTCAAAACCAAACCAGAAATCATCATTAAAATCATCATCAATCCATGCCCTGGAGTTAGATTCATGTGGCGTTCCATCGGGGTTTAGAACTTCGGTCATGACTAAATAACCATTGATTCTGTCTGGGTCTGGAAAAATAGCAATTGGCTTTAACAAACAATCTGAAAAACCAGCAGCAGCCTGCTTAGTAGAGCCGCCATCAAAAGACCAGGTTTGACAATCTTCCAATTTGCCGCTGAAATTATCCACGACTTTTGTTTTGCTTCTTAAGTTAGCCGTTGGTTCATAGCCATCCAACCAAATGTATTCTAATTTAGATTTGCTCATATTATATCTTTGATTTTAATAATTGAAATCATACAAATCGGCGTTTCTTTCCAAAACCATTTATCTTCTGCAGAAGCAAACAATTCTTCTATGGATATATATTCTCTGTGGGTTCAATTTCCCACTGCTTACGGCAAGGTTATTTATTTATTATTTTTGTGAGAAATGAATATTGCGATTTTTAATTTTGACTTAGGTGGTACAAAAAAGTGTTAGAGTTAGAGATGACGGAAGGATAAAACACTTTATATATCAGTAATAACATACTGGAATCAAGATTGATTGTCAAATACACTTACACTTTCATAAAATTACTAACCGATACTTGATGAGCAAAAAACAAGGTATTGAATGTGTTTGATACTCTGAATAAATAATGACTGAGAAAAAGCCTAAGCTCAATTAAACTTGATTAATACAGCCTCGCGAATTACTCTAAATAAAGCAATCTTTTTTCTGTTAAAGCCACACAATTTCCGTTAGGTTAGTAATGTAGACTTCCTAATTAACAAAATGCTGAAATTCACGATTTAATCAAGTATTTCTTCAACCTGATGCTAAAGACTTTCGGTGGTCTTTGAAGCTCAAAACCAGGAATGTAAACCGCATACCAACATTACTCAGCGTCTTCTTAAGATTGAATATAAATATTGATTGAGCAGAAATATAGGAAGTAATTGGCGCCTATCTTTTTCTAAAATAATACTCTACAACATGACGGTTATATTTTTTGTTGTTAGGGAGCCTTTAACTGAGGAACCTAGGTTAATGAGATTGCAAATACACCACATAACGCGATACCACTATGATGATTCCGTTTTTCTTGAGCCTCACTACCTCAATTTTTACCCTCATCAGCGTTCATACTTACAAGTTGAAGCTTTTGACCTCAAGGTAGATCCTGCACCAAGCGGACTGTTTCCCTTACTGAATATTGAAAATACATTACAATATCAATGCTGGTTCGATAAAAAAGTAAAGTGCCTTGAGATTAGTGCATCTATTAAAGTGCATTCTACTGAATTTAATCCCTTTGGTTTTTTCATAGACATGAATGTACTGGAAATAAATAGCCAAGAACACTTTGGTTACTTGACTATTAAACAGCCTATTTCTCCAGAAATGCAAGCAATGTTGCTGCCATACACGTCGTTACCCTCTAACGAGCTGTTGACCCCAGTCAATGAGATTCTTCAATTGATAAACAAACATTGGGACTATGCCGCCAGATATGCTGAAGACATACATGAGCCTTCCGACTGCTTTCAAAGAAAAAATGGCTCGTGCCGTGACTTGTCATGGATGATGATTATCATGCTGAGGTATTTGGGGATACCCGCACGCTTTGTTAGTGGGTATGCCTTTAACCCGGAATTAGGAGAGGGTCATGAGCTACATGCCTGGGTCGAGTTTATGGCACCGGGAGCTGGATGGATTGGTGCAGACCCAAGCGCCGGTATTTTTACCAATGAAGCCTATATTCCAGTTGCCGCAAGCAAAGACCCGAAGAAGACTTTACCTGTCTATGGCTCCTATCGTGGCAAAGTTAGTTCAAGATTAGAAACAGAAGTAAAAATAACCGAACAAAAATGACAATAACGTGGCATACACCTGATTTATTTTATCTTCTAATTGTTGTCAAATAATTATAAAGACTTAACACAAAACAGCGTAAAATTCTTTTAGTATTATCCATTAACAACTACTTTTTTTATAGGCTATGTCGCAATTAACTATTGGTTTTTGTTAACTCTCTAATTGTACTTTAATTATTGAGACTATCAAGTCAATGGTTAATAAGGGTTTTATAAATTCTTAAATCAAATTCAACATTTAATTGTGACATAGCCTTTTTATATATAAAAAAATGACTTATTGCGTTGCTATCAGTGTTAACAAAGGTATCGTATTCGCCTCCGACTCGAGGACTAACGCAGGTGTTGATTATGTAACAACATATAGCAAGATGAACACCTTTGTCTGGCCTGATGAACGTATTTGTGTTTTATTAACAGCCGGTAATCTTGCAACATCGCAAGCTGTGGTGAATAGCATAAGGAGCGATCTTGCAGAATCAAGCGCCAAAATGAGTCTGCGTAAAGGCAAATATCTACATGAAGTAGCGCATTACATAGGTCAACTCAGCCAGAAGGAACAACGTCAACATGCTGATGCTTTGGAAAAAAGCGATAGTGGCGGTGCCACAGCGAGTTTCATTCTGGGCGGACAAATTGCAGGACAACCACCAGCAATCTATTTAATCTATCCGCAAGGAAATTATATCAGCGCTTCTCCAGAAACACCTTTTTTGCAGATTGGTGAAAATAAATATGGCAAGCCTATTTTGGATCGAATCATTACGCCAACTACTTCTCTTGAAGATGCCGCACGTTGCGCGTTGGTATCTTTGGAGTCAACCATTCGCAGCAATATCTCTGTGGGTGCGCCAGTAGAACTGGCAATCCACACTAACGATGCTATTGAAGAACCCTACCACCAAACTCTGTCGCTCAATTCGCCGATGTACAAATCGATGCAAAAACAATGGAATGAAGGCCTGCGTCGCGCATTTAGTCGCTTGCCACGTTTTGAATGGGAAGACAAGTAGCTAGTGAATGGTTGATACTTCAGAAATGAGATTGTGTATAAATCGGAGTTTATTTAACGCGATATCGGAAATCACAAACGGATAGGCATCGTCCATACCCATGCTACGATTAAGCGAGTTTAGTGCAACAGACAGTCGACACCAATCATCGAATAATTCATCAAACGAAACCGGCGTTACATAACCACTTGTCATCTGCATAGCTGCCGACTCAAGTGTAGGCGCAGAAACAGTATGGCCATGAATCCTAAAATTAAAATCATGCGCTGTTTCTATGGTATCTACCATGTGTAAATAATGCGCCCAAGTCTCCGCCCAGTCTTCCCAAGCATGCATACTGGCGTAGGCGCTGATCCATATGTCTTGCCAGCGTGTTGGCGGCCCTTGATCGTAGTAGGTCTTTAATGATTGCTGATAGTCTAGTCGCTCATCACCAAATAGCTCCCGGAAGCCTGCGATTCTGTTTGTACCACTAATCAGGCGGTCCCAATAATAATGCCCTGATTCATGCCTAAAATGACCTAATAATGTGCGGTAACTTTCGTTCATTTTATCCCGCATTTCCAGCCGCGAGGCGTGCTCGGCTTCAAGCAAGTTAATAGTAATCATGCCTGAATTATGTCCTGTTGCTACGCTTTGTTTAATGTATGACTCATTATTAAATGCATCCTGTATTACTTCATCTTGCAGGAAATCAAAACCTATTCCACTGGAAGGATCCTGCTGTCGACCGACTACCGGCAAATTTAAACTATATACTGTATACAGTAAACGACGCTTAGCCAACTCTATGCGATACCATAGCGTAAGATTTTGTGCTTCATTAAGATTCGGAATTGTTTGATTAAGGCGGCATGAAACACACAACGCCTCTTCATCACGTACAGGCACCATCCAGTTGCAAACATTGTGATCAGAGAAATTTTTACACTGACGATATTGCTGGTTATTTAATAAAGCCGACCAGTTTCCATCCTCAGTTGGCTCCAGCGCACTTAACTGCATCTCATCAGGTAAATAACCCACCTCCCTGCTACAACCAAAACATTGGCTATTCTCAAAATGCAAATTATTGCCACAATGACAGTGGAAGGTTTTCAAATGGTTGTCCTTAAATTTATTAAAGATAAAACAACGTGAGCTAGGTCTGATTTAGTGGATAGCTCAGTTGCTAACATTATGCAGTAATTTGGCTGTGAATGTAAAACTACTCGGAAAATATTATCTAGCAAGGGGATGTTTGACGAAAGAGATAGAAAGTATATTAATTTTCGGCTTAATATAAACAGTACCCACACTTGATTTTAGGGTGTGCGAATTACTATTTTTAAGCTGTAATTGGCAAATCAAACAGGCCAAAACAGTGTGAATTCCAGCTAAAATTCTACAAGGACTCCACTCTATTTGGAATGTCATCATTTGCTGCTTTCTGATTGGGCGTTTTCTTATTCAAAGATGAATGTGCTCTCGTTTCGTTATAGTAGTTCTGATATTGACCCAGTTTCCTAGCTAAATCTTTGGCATTCCAAAACATTACATGACCCAAGAATTCTTGTCGGCAAAGTCCGATTCTCCGCTCTACAAATAGATGGGATGTAGGTGCGCTAGATAGTGTCTCACTTTGTAATTTATCGGCGATCAAATACCTGCTGATTTCGCCCGGAGTTATACAGTTACAGTCAAATTGCCGCATAATTCTATTGGCTTGTCTGCCCACTAAATTGGACCCAGCTCAGTTAATGAAATAACGTAATATTTGTTACCTTATGTACGAAAAAAACTCACGCATCAAGAAATCTTCAAGTCGCTGATTGTCTTCTATTCGTGCGGACAGTACGACCACACTGTTAAGGCGGTGTGATTCCCAATTAAAATCATGTTGGTGATGTTGTCGAATGAGTTCAATCATCCTGCGAATAATTGCGCGGTGGATATCACCATCTGGCCCTGCCTCAACATTGATTAATTCGCGCCGAGTATTACTTGAGTCTGTTTTCCAGGAACGAAATGAAAATTGAGCAATTCGAGTACCTATTTGGACAATATTAAATAAACCACTTGTTCCCGGAGCTTGAAGATTGCGTTTGATTTTGGCCATTCTGATTTCATCTTCAGATGGCTGGCGTTTGCTTGTGACTGCCTTAGAATCTTCAATGCCATCAAAAATTCCGGCTGCATGGCGGCGTGCTCTGGCTTGCTCAATATATTCCGACAGATCTGTGGGCCTTCCTGCAGTGGTATCAGGTGGGGTTTTGGGCCTTACTGTTTGTTTTCTAGATAAAGGTTCCCAAGGCTTAAGTTTTTCGAGAGTTTCAGGTTTGACTTGAGGTTGCGTTGGTGGAAGTTTGCGACGATGTGGCTGCGGCTTATGTTTCAGTTTGGATTTGTTTTCGGCAAGCTTGGGTTTATTTGGTTTAACCTGAGGACGCGTTTTAGGGGTCTTACGAGGAAGTGGTACCGGCTTTTGTTTTAGTTCTGATTCAGGCAAATCTAAGAAACGTGCTTCGATTGGTGGCGGGGTTACAATCTCCTTCTTGGGGGTTTCTAAATAGAAACCGAATGCCCAAATGATAATCAGCCAGACGAGTGCTGCCAGTGACAGGGGCCACCAGAACCGAATCTCACTCGATCTAGAACGTGACATGTTTTTTAGGCTACTGATGTCTAACTGCAATTAGAAATTGTTGGGCACCAGCGGCTCGGGCACGCAACATTGCTTGTACTACGATACCCTGTGGTGCGTCATTATCTGCTGATACAATTAATTTCTTTTGTGATTCGCTGAGTAATGGTTTGAGCGTAGTAGCTAGCGTTTCTAATGTAACTGGTGTTTTGTTAATAAAGATTTTACTGTCACTGGTGAGCGTCAGCGTTGCAGGCGTGTCTGTATTGAGTTTTTCAGCTTCTCCTTGAGGTAAGTTCACCTGAAGGGAATCAAGGTTTTGCATCGACAATGATGCCAGCATGAATGTCGCCAGTAAAAAGAACATCACATCGATCATTGGAATAATTTCAATCTTGCCTTTACGCGGTTCCCTGGATTTACGCAGTTTCATCGATGCTGTCCTGTTGATCCAAACGAATATGATCGATCAGTCGTGTGCCCAGGCGTTCCATCTCTTCCATTGTTTGTGATTGCAGACGAGAAAAGAAATTGAATCCAAATAAGGCAATCAGTGCAATGACTAAACCAACCACTGTTGCAATGAGGGCTTCTGCCACGCCGCCTGTCACTGCCGTGGGGTTGACCACACCTTCACTGCCAATGACCTGGAAGGCACGCATCATGCCAACAACCGTTCCAACCAGTCCCAGCAAAGGTGCCGCTGTAACGATTGTTTCCAATACCCACAACCTGCGCGCAAGCGATGTTTCGATTAACTGGGCTTCATCAGCTGCACGTGATTCAGTCCACCATGAAGGTCGGTATCTGTTGGAGATCACTACTTCAAAGAAACGCTTGTAATAATGACGTTCATCCAGGCCTGAAAGTATTTTTTCCAGATCTTCCCATTTAAAACCATATGTCTCGACTAGGTTTAACAAATCATGCGAAAGACGGGCAAATCGCCAATAGATGAATACTTTCTCAAGCATAATTGCTAACGCAATGACTGCAAGTAACAGTAATGGAAAAATGATAATTCCACCGACTTTTAGTGTATTCCAAGTTTGATTCAGTTCTTCCATAGATATCTCCAAATTGGGGATTATTTCCCCATTAACCAATATGCCGGCTAGTTAGACCTTTATCCGTGATACCTATAACAACTGCTTTTTGCAAATGGGTAAAGTACAGTTTGTATCTATAGCATCTAAAGCATGATTTGTTGGTTTTAAACTTGCTCAGTTTTGAATCGCTGTGGTGTAGAAATCTTGCGCACTCTATTCTGCATTATAGAATAAGTTGAAAACCAGTAAGTATAACTCAGGGTAAAGTTTGCAGCAGTTAGAGAGTTGTAATCATGAGGGTTGCAGATAAAATTGGAATACACGTGTGATATTAAATCTTGGAGCGATAGCTAATGGTGGCCTCTAGATCGAAGCATACTTTATTTCGGCTCAAACCATGCAAGTTTTTGATGTAATTTGACTACTTCACCCACGATTATGAGCGTGGGAGGCGTCAGATTGGCAGCCATGGTTAGACCAGGCAGCGTTTCTAATGAGCCGACCACTATCTTTTGTGTTTGAGTGGTGCCTTGTTGAATAATTGCGGCAGGCATTGTGGTAGGGAGACCATGTATTATTAATTGCTGACATAGAACGGGTAATCCGACCAGTCCCATATAGATCACAATAGTCTGGTTGGGTCTCGCCAGGGTGGGCCAGTCCAGGTTGATACGGTTGTTCTTAAGATGACCGGTCACAAAAATACAGGATTGGGCATAATCTCGGTGGGTGAGTGGAATACCCGCATAGGACGCGATGCCAGAGGCGGCTGTAATGCCTGGAACCACTTGGAATGGAATGTTATGACTGGTTAATGTTTCAATTTCTTCACCGCCCCGACCAAAAATAAAAGGATCGCCACCTTTTAGTCTGAGTACACGCTTGCCGTCTCTTGCTAGTCGTACGAGTAAGTTATTGATGGATTCTTGTGGTATGGCGTGCTTATTGCGTTCTTTCCCGGCATAAATACGGGTTGCGTCTCGGCGCACCATATCGAGTATTGCTGTTGAAACCAAGCGATCATAAATCACCACATCTGCTTGTTGCATGAGATGCATGGCGCGAAAAGTAAGTAAATCCGGGTTTCCAGGCCCCGCGCCGACTAAATAAACTTCACCGTACGGAGCTTCGTTATCTTCATCTTGTATTGCATGTGCCAGATAGTCTTGCGCGGCTTGGTCTTTTCCCGCAAACACCATTTCAGAAAATGGTCCCTGTAAAATTTTTTCCCAGAATATTCGCCGTTTTACTGGATGAGGTAAGTGTTGTTTTACCTGCTCACGAAATTTGGCAGCGTATTGTGCTAGGCGTCCGTATGCCCCAGGTATGATGGTTTCCAAGCGTGCGCGCAGCAGTCTTGCCAAAACGGGGGATTTGCCACTACTAGAAACAGCGATCAGTACAGGCGAGCGATCAACAATTGAAGGTAAGATAAACGAACACAAATCTGGATTATCAACAACGTTTACCGGAATATGTAGGGATTTTGCAGATTCTGAAACGAGCTGATTGATGGCGCGATCATTCGTGGCTGCGATGACTAAAACACAACCTGCTAAATGATCAGAATGAAAATACGCTGCTCGATGGGTGATGTTGCCTTGGTGCAGTTGTTCGTTTAATTGTTCATCAAGTTTAGGTGAGACGACCGTAACCTGCGCACCTGCTTGTAGTAAAAGCCTTACTTTACGAGTGGCGACTTCACCTCCGCCTACTACTAAGCAGCTTTGATTCTTAATGTTGATAAAAATTGGTAGAAATTCCATTTGTTCCCAATAGGTGTTCTAGGAACGGATGATACAGCTATTCTTCACCAAATCTATGTTGTTTGCTTTGCGTTACACAAGTTAAGCCAGAAAAATATTTTTGCAACTATTTATAGTTTTGCTGTGTGGCCCCACAATAAGAAGAAAATGTGCCATTTACAGGTGTAAATGAATTTATCTGTCATTACTGTGAAGCCAAAAAGCGGAGAACTAAATTAATTGCTAGAATTATAAGCGACCGTCTTGCTTGAGTAGCTCATCAAGCTTGACACCTACTTCTGATTGGCCGCTAAATACTGTCCCTACTTTAATTTTGTTCATGTGCTCTATGTTGAGCCGGTATATTTCAGCGGATAGAGGAAAATATTTGACTTCCGATACCAGCGAGGATGCCTGATTCATATAGAAATTAGTGAATTCTTTGATTTCAGGTTTCTTTGTAGAATTGGCATTAACATAGATAAAAATAGGTCGAGACAAAGGCTGGTAACTGCTATTTTCCACTGTTTTTGCAGAAGGCGTTACGCCACCTTTACCGCCATCTATAGCGACTGCACTTACTTTCTTTTGATTCTCGAAGTAGTAAGCAAAGCCGAAAAATCCAAGGGCATACCTATCACTGGCTACACCTTGTACCAATACGTTGTCATCTTCAGATGCTGTAAAGTCACCGCGACTAGATTTGGCTTTTCCAACAATTGCCTCGGTGAAGTAATCAAATGTTCCTGAATCGGCTCCTGGTCCAAAGAGTTTTATTTTTTTGTCAGGCCATGCTGGATTTACTTGATTCCATTTGCTTATTTTACCCTGGGCCGCGGGTTCCCATATTTTCTTTAATTCAGCAATGGTGAGTGTGTTGCTCCATGTATTTTTTGGATTCACAACGACAGTTAATGCATCATAGGCGATTGGCATTTCAATATATTGAATATCCGCAGCCTTGCACTTGTTCATTTCTGATTGTTTGATGGGCCGAGAAGCATTCACAATGTCGATCTCTCCGCGACAGAATTTTTTGAAACCACCGCCGGTACCAGAAATTCCAACTGTAACGCGGATTGCACCGCGTTTCTTTATTTGAAAATCTTCTGCAACAGCTTCTGTTATGGGGTAGACAGTGCTTGAGCCATCAATTCTAACGATTGGGCTTGCGTTAACGGTGCCGGTGAAAATTAATGCACCCAATATAGTAATTGCTGTGATTATCCTTAAATGGAACAAATTCAACATTTAATTTCTCCAAATTGAAATTAGGTGTAAGGATATGGCTTCCGATATGGAGCGATATTAAAACACCACTTGAAGTGAATATAATAAGTCAGAAATATTACAAAATTGTGACAATTGTGCTTTTATTTTTGCAATATTGTTTTATTTTTGTTTCGCGCTCTCACTTTCTACGATATGAGCTATTTGATCTGCCCAGTGACTAACCTTTTGTTTTAATTTTCCCTCTACCATGACGCGTACGACTGGTTCGGTACCTGATGCACGTAGCAATACGCGGCCTTGAGTATTCAGATCGAGTTCAGCCTCTTTCTGGATGGTTTGAATAGCTTTATTCTTAAGAAAGTTAAATCCCTTGGGAATTTTTACATTGATTAATTGTTGAGGATAAAGCCTGACACCATACATTGACTCGGCGAGTGTTTTGTTGGTGTCACGTAGTGCATACAGCACTTGCAAAGCAGAAATAATACCGTCACCGGTAGTATGTTTGTCGATACATATAATATGTCCAGAACCTTCACCACCAAGTTGCCAACTATTTTCTTTAAGCGATTCCATGACATAACGGTCGCCAACATTTGTTCGTAGGAAGGGGATATTCAGTTTTTTAAAACTATTTTCAACCGCAAGATTGGTCATTAATGTCCCGACAACACCACCTCTGAGTAGATTCCTTTGCTGACGATGCTTAGCAATAATGTAGAGTAACTGGTCACCATCGAAAAGTGTACCTTTCTTATCGGCCATCATAACGCGATCACCATCGCCATCCAGTGCGATACCGAGATCAGCGTGGTGCTGCTTGACTGCTTTTTGTAATGTTACGCAATGGGTTGCACCACACTCATGATTAATATTGAGGCCATTTGGCTGTACTCCAATTTCAACGACATCGGCACCTAATTCATGTAGTACATGACCCGCTATATGGTATGCCGCACCATGTGCGCAATCAACAACGATACGTAAACCGCGTAAATCAAGGTGGTAAGGAAAGGTGCTTTTACAAAATTCTATATAACGCCCTGTAGCATCTTTAAGACGTTGTACTTTGCCCAATTGTGATGAGGGCATGGTCTTAATGGGTGCACTGAGCCCTGCTTCGATTTGATGCTCTATCTCATCAGGAAGTTTGCTGCCTTGAGCAGAAAAAAACTTGACACCATTGTCCTCAAATGAATTATGTGAAGCAGAAATAACAATACCTGCTTGCAGGCGTAGTGCACGAATAAGGTAAGCAATCGCTGGAGTAGGCATGGGGCCAGATAAAAGTACGTCAACGCCAGCAGCAGATAATCCAGCTTCCAGAGCCGATTCCATCATATAACCCGACACGCGCGTGTCCTTCCCAATCAGAACGGCCGGGCGTTCTCCTGCCATCAGATGCCAATCAGAAGCAGCCAGCACTCTCCCCGCCGAGTAACCAAGATGCATGATCAGTTCTGGTGTTATGGGATCTTTCCCAACTCGTCCTCTTATTCCATCTGTTCCAAAATATTTTTTAGTCAATTTGAGCCACTATCACTATAAATAACAATTGAAAAATAAGTATAAATTTAGATAAAGCAAGATTTATCTATGCCTATATACCACCATTATTCATTGCCGTATAGACAGCAAGTGCTTCTCTGGTTGCTTTTACGTCATGTACACGTACAATTTTGGCACCTTTAAACACAGCCAGCAAGGCCGCAGCAATACTTTCGTGAATGCGTTGGTCAACTTTGTTACCCGTAATGGCACCCAACATAGATTTACGAGACAGTCCTGCCAGTACGGGAACACCCATATGCGTAAAACTATCAAGATTGCGTAATAGCTCTAAGTTATGTTGGAGTGTTTTACCAAAGCCAAAACCTGGGTCGATGAGTAATCGATCTAGTGATATTCCTGCTTTTTGTGCTGCATTTAAGCGCTGCTGTAAAAAGTTAATGACTTCTGTGACACTATTTGTATAGTGCGGTTTTTCCTGCATGCTGCGGGGTTCGCCTTGCATGTGCATGAGGCAAATGAGCGCATTACTTTCAGCAATTGCTTCCATTGCGCCGGGTGCACGCAGTGCCTGGACATCATTTATCATGGAAGCCCCAGCTTTTATTGCATGTTGCATGACTTCAGGTTTTGAAGTATCAACAGAAATGACTACGTTATTATCTGTTATTGCTTCGATAACGGGTATGACACGATTTAATTCTTCATTAGTTGTTACCGGAACACTACCTGGGCGTGTTGATTCGCCGCCGATATCCAGTATATCAGCCCCTTCTTTAATGAGATGTTTTGCGTGCGCAATAGCATGTTTTGTTGAGTGATAAAGCCCTCCATCTGAGAAGGAGTCGGGTGTTACATTGATGACGCCCATTATGAGCGGACGGCGAGTGGAAAAAAGGTGGGTTTGCCGTATCAAAGACACAATAAATAAGGTTTAGATAAGGACTAGCGGAAAATGAATAAAAAAACAGGATGCAATAACTAAATTACTGTTATCACATCCTGCATCCTATTTGCTACTTTGATTCTTTTGCTATTTCCTGTGTTGTTGCTTCATCCGTCGTTGACTCGGGTGATGCAGGTGGTGGATTGTCTTTGGGAGGTGCTGTCACAGGCTTAGGTGGTTGCGGGGGGCGACCTTCCATAATATCTTTAATCTGATCACTATTAATCGTTTCCCATTCCAATAAAGCCTTAGCCATAACTTCTATTTTATCTTTATTTTCCTCAATCAATTTGCGTGCAAGCGTATATTGCTCATCAACAATACGACGAATTTCTGCATCAACCTTTTGCATGGTTGCTTCACTGACATTCTTATGGGTGGTAACAGAGCGACCAAGAAAAACTTCGCCTTCATTTTCACCATAAACCATCGTGCCCAAAGAATCAGACATTCCCCATTGGGTAACCATACGTCGGGCCATGTCTGTTGCACGCTCGAAATCATTGGAAGCGCCGGTAGTCATTTGCTTCATGAAAACTTCTTCAGCGATACGACCACCAAACATTACAGCGATGTTTTGCAGAATTTCCTCGCGATCCATACTGAAACGATCTTCTGTGGGTAGCTGCATGGTGACACCCAATGCGCGACCACGTGGAATAATCGTCACCTTATGTACAGGATCCGTTCTGGGTAGAAGCTGTGCGACGACAGCATGTCCAGATTCATGATAGGCAGTATTGCGCCGTTCATGCTCTGGCATGACAACTGAACGCCGTTCTGCACCCATGAAGATTTTGTCTTTGGCACGTTCAAAGTCATCCATATCGACAAATCGTTTGTCACTTCGGGCGGCAAACAACGCGGCTTCATTAACTAAATTAGCTAAATCTGCTCCTGACATGCCAGGTGTTCCACGTGCCAGAATATCTGCTTTTACATCCGGTGAGAGCGGAACTTTACGCATATGCACATGGAGTATTTGTTCACGCCCACGTATATCTGGTAGGGGCACCGTTACTTGTCGGTCAAAACGTCCAGGACGTAACAATGCTGGGTCCAGTACGTCAGGACGGTTGGTTGCTGCGACCACAATCACACCCGCAGCGCCTTCAAAACCATCCATTTCTACCAGCAACTGGTTTAATGTTTGTTCACGTTCATCATTGCCGCCGCCAAGCCCTGCTCCACGTTGACGACCAACCGCATCGATTTCATCGATAAAGATAATGCAGGGTGCTTGTTTCTTTGCTTGTTCAAACATGTCGCGAACTCTCGAAGCACCGACACCGACAAACATTTCAACAAAATCAGACCCAGAAATGCTAAAGAATGGTACCTGAGCTTCTCCGGCGATAGCACGTGCTATCAGAGTCTTACCCGTTCCAGGGTTGCCAACCATAAGAACCCCACGTGGAATGCGTCCACCCAATTTTTGAAATTTAGTTGGATCACGTAGAAACTCTACTAACTCGGAGACTTCTTCTTTAGCTTCTTCGCATCCTGCTACATCATTAAATGTAACGGGATTGGCAGATTTGTCAAGCATGCGTGCTTTACTTTTGCCAAACGAAAATGCACCACCATTACGTCCGCCGCCTTGCATTTGGCGCATAAAGAAAATCCAAACACCAATGAGTAGAAGCATTGGAAACCAGGAAACGAAAATACTCATCAACATGGATGGTTCTTCTTCTGGTTTGGCTTCAACAACGACGCCAGCTTTAAGCAAGTCGCTGATCATCCATGGGTCGGATGGAGCGTAAGTAGTGAACTGTCTGCCATCGGATTTAGTTCCCTTTAGCGTACGTCCTTCTATTGTTACCTTGGCAACCCTACCCTGATTCAATTCATTGATGAATTGAGAATATTCCATGGGTGCTTGTGTTGTCTGACGTACACTAAATTGATTAAATACTGTCATCAATACTAGTGCAATCACTAGCCAAATGGCCATATTCTTAATTAGATTATTCAAAATTGAACTCCTTGGTTTGCACCTGATCTAGCATTTCATTCTAACTCCATTTTGTATTTTATAACAGAATGGTCTGAATATATAATTTTGTATTAAAATCTATTGTCTTGTTAAATATGATGATGTCTAATATCGCGTTTATTTTGGAATGCAACATTCAATTTCTTTTTCCAGATCCTAATAAATATAGTTCAGTGCTGCGATCCCGAGATGCCTTGGGTTTACGTATCATCACTTTGCTAAATTCGTTACGCATATCCCTTAGAAATTGATCAAAATCTCGGCCTTGAAAAACTTTGACAAAAAAACTTCCTCCGTGGTTCAGTCGTCTCATGGAAAAGTCGAGTGCTAACTCGGCTAGATACATGCTGCGAGCCTGGTCGCTGATTGCTATACCGCTTAAGTTGGGGGACATATCAGAAATTACAAGATCAAGTTGACGTTCTCCTAATTTATTTTTTAGTTTGATTAATACAGATTCTTCTCTAAAATCACCTTGAATGCAGATAACGTCAGGTAGTGGTATCATTTCCAATATATCCAATGCAATCACGATACCTTTATTACCTACTTTACTCGTTGCCACTTGTGACCAACTACCGGGTGCTGCGCCCAGATCGACTACAGACATGCCTGCTTTAAGTATATGATCACGTTCGGCAACTTCAAGCAATTTATAGGCAGCACGTGAGCGATAACCATCTTTTTTTGCTTGTTTGACAAAAAAATCATTTACATGCTCTTTCATCCATGCTTTGCTGGTTTTAGCCTGTTTCATCGAGTAAAATATTATATTTTAAGAGAATTTATGTTCACGCTTTCTGCTACACATCGTCGCAAACTGGTTGCATTGGCTCATTCACTTAATCCAGTTATTATTATAGGGAAGTTTGGGCTGTCAGCTAGCGTTATTGATGAATTGGATCGAGGGTTGTTAAGTCACGAGCTAATTAAAGTTAAAGTGTTGATTGATGATCGAACAGCCAGAGAAACATTGCTTGCGGAGATATGTCAGCAATTGAATGCTGCCCCGGTGAAACATCTTGGAAAAATATTAATTATTTACCGTCCCAATCCAGAAGATGCAGAAAAAATACTTAATAAACCGGTTAGAAAAAAAAAGCATGAGCCACGGCGTACCAAACGTAGCTTCCAAGCTTGAACATTTGATTAATACACCTAGATGTATTTTATATCCAGAATCTCATACTCACGAATACCACCGGGTGCTTGGACTTCTGCAATATCGCCAGAGTATTTCCCGATCAGGGCCCGCGAAATGGGGGAGCTAATTGAGATTTTCCCTTTTTTAATGTTGGCCTCATCATCGCCTACTATTTGATAAATCACTGTTTCACCACTCTGCAGATCTTCTAGCTCAACGGTAGCACCAAATACACAAGCACCATCAGCATTAATAAGCGCGGGATTGATAATTTGTGCGTTAGAAATCTTTCCTTCCAGATCAGCAATACGTCCTTCGATGAATCCCTGTTTTTCCTTGGCAGCATCGTATTCGGCATTTTCAGAAAGATCCCCATGCGCACGTGCCTCAGCAATCGCTGCGATTACGGCTGGGCGTTGTATGGTTTTGAGTTCGTGTAATTCAATGCGCAGTTGTTCTGCACCCAAGACGGTTAATGGGATTGTGCTCATGGTAATTTATTGTCCTTCATGTTTATTTTATAGTATTTGAAGCAAACTTTGCTACTTTACTTGTTTGGGAATGCAATTTCTGCAAGTTGTAGGCTTGTAATTCTTGCATATTGGTCATGCCCATGCAGGCAGCGCGCGCGCCAGCTAATGTTGTATAGTAAGTCACGCGTGCTTGAAGTGCTGCATGACGAATCGAGTATGAGTCACGGATCGCGTTGCGCTGATTATTGACAGTATTGATAATTAAATTGATTTCGCCATTCTTTATCATATCTACAATATGTGGACGTCCTTCGGTCACCTTATTAATGATATTCACATCTAATCCAGCGTCAGTTATCGCTGCAGCCGTGCCTCTTGTCGCATAAAGCGTGAAACCGAGTTTTGCAAGATTACGTGCAATTTCTACCGCATGTTGTTTGTGTGATTGGCGTACGCTGATAAAAATATTTCCAGAAGTTGGCAAGCGGACACCGGTTGCTAATTGAGATTTAACAAATGCCGCAGCAAATGTGTATCCCATACCCATGACTTCACCCGTAGACTTCATTTCAGGGCCAAGTATTGTATCGACACCAGGAAGTTTAATAAAAGGGAAGACAGCTTCTTTTACTGAATAGTAGGCGGGAGAAGCCTCTTGAGTTATACCTTGTTTAGCAAGTGTTATTCCAGCCATGCAGCGCGCTGAAATTTTTGCCAGTTGAAGGCCGGTTGCTTTGGATACAAACGGTACCGTGCGGGATGCTCTGGGGTTTACCTCCAATACGTATATCGTATTATCCTGAATGGCGAATTGTACATTCATTAACCCCATTACGTTTAGTGCACGCGCCATTGCTGCAGTTTGTTGGCGTAATTCGTCTTGCATAGCTGGCAGCAGATTAAAAGGTGGTAGGGAGCAGGCTGAATCACCTGAATGTACCCCCGCTTGTTCTATGTGCTCCATGATGCCGCCAATTAATACTGTTTCGCCGTCATAAATCGCATCGATATCTACTTCCGTAGCATTATTGAGAAAATGATCCAATAATACGGGTGAGTCATTGGAAACTTTCACTGCTTCCCGCATATAACGTTCCAAATCACTTTGTTCGTGGACAATCTCCATAGCACGGCCACCCAGTACATAGCTGGGTCGTACCACCAATGGGTAACCGATTTCATTGGCAGCTTCCAGGGCTGCTTCCGGGTTACGTACGGTGCGATTAAGCGGTTGCTTCAAGCCCAGTTGGTTCAGCATCTTTTGGAAACGTTCACGGTCTTCAGCGCAATCAATCATATCCGGGCTAGTGCCAATAATCGATACGCCATTTGCTTCAAGGTCGCGTGCCAGTTTAAGTGGTGTTTGTCCACCATACTGTACGATAACGCCAAATGGCTTTTCCACTGCAACAATTTCGAGTACATCTTCTAACGTCAGTGGTTCAAAATACAAACGATCCGATGTGTCGTAGTCAGTCGAAACTGTTTCTGGATTGCAGTTAACCATAATGGTTTCAAAACCGTCTTCACGCAAAGCCAGGGCCGCATGGACACAGCAATAATCAAATTCAATACCCTGGCCAATACGATTGGGGCCGCCACCCAGAATCATGATTTTCTTGTTGTTTGTGGGTTCTGCTTCACATTCCTCTTCGTACGTGGAATACATATAAGCAGTGCGTGTCGCAAATTCAGCAGCACAAGTGTCAACACGTTTATATACAGGGTGAAGATTAAATCGATGTCGCTGGATACGTACGGCGGTTTGTACGGTACCCATCAATTTTGCTAAACGCCGATCAGAGAAGCCGCTACGCTTTAGCTTATATAAAGCGTGTTGATCCAGTGTCTCCAGTGTCTTACCCGTCAGTGCTTGTTCTTGTTTTACGAGGTCTTCAATTTGCGTCAAGAACCAAAGATCAATATGTGTCAGATCATGGATTTCATCAATGGTCATATGACAGCGGAAAGCATCGGCCACATACCAGATACGTTCTGGACCGGGGTTACCCAATTCAGTTTTGATGATTTCTATATCGCTGGATTTTTCATCTAGTCCATCGACTCCAGTTTCTAATCCACGTAAAGCTTTTTGTATTGACTCCTGAAAAGTACGCCCAATAGCCATGACTTCACCAACCGATTTCATTTGCGTGGTCAGACGATCATTTGCTTGTGGAAATTTCTCGAAAGCAAAGCGAGGTACCTTGGTAACAACATAATCGATTGTTGGCTCAAATGATGCGGGGGTTACGCCACCTGTAATGTCATTTCCAAGTTCATTGAGTGTATAGCCCACAGCAAGTTTAGCGGCTATTTTAGCAATAGGAAAGCCTGTCGCCTTAGAAGCTAGTGCAGAGGAACGTGAAACGCGCGGATTCATTTCAATGACTAACATACGCCCATCTTGAGGATTGATAGCGAACTGTACATTGGCACCCCCAGTTTCAACACCAATTTCTCGTAATACTGCAATGGATGCATTACGCATGATCTGAAATTCTTTATCAGTCAGTGTTTGTGCTGGGACGACTGTAATTGAGTCACCAGTATGAACGCCCATGGGATCAAGATTCTCGATGGCGCAAATAATTATGCAATTATCTTGTGTGTCGCGGACCACTTCCATCTCAAATTCTTTCCAGCCAATAACCGATTCTTCGATCAATAATTCCTTGGTAGGTGAGGCTTCCAGTCCACGTTCACATAGATCTAAAAATTCCTCGCGGTTGTAGGCGATGCCGCCGCCGCTGCCACCCATAGTGAAAGATGGGCGAATAATAGTCGGGTAACCAACCATTGCTTGCACTTGTAGTGCTTCTTCCAGGCTGTGGGCAACTGCTGAGAGTGCAGAATCCAATCCGATCTGAGACATGGCTTGCTTGAACTTTTCACGGTCTTCAGCCTTATCTATGGCGTCACGCGATGCACCAATAAGCTCGACATCGTACTTTTTCAACACACCATGTTTAGCCAGATCCAGAGCGCAATTGAGAGCTGTTTGTCCGCCCATTGTCGGCAATAGTGCTTGAGGGCGTTCAATCTCAATAATTTTTTTAACCATCGTCCATGTAATTGGCTCGATATAAGTTGCATCAGCCATTTCCGGGTCAGTCATGATGGTGGCGGGATTAGAGTTAACCAGAATAATACGATAGCCTTCTTCGCGTAGTGCCTTGCAGGCTTGTACCCCTGAATAATCAAATTCACATGCTTGACCAATAATGATAGGTCCTGCACCGATGATGAGGATGGATTTTATGTCGGTACGTTTGGGCATAATCTTCTAACCAGAAAATTCAGGAAGCAGTCGGGAGTTTTTAAAATATTTTCTATGGATTAGTTCAATTTCTATAAGAATGCATCATGTTGATGAATCGGTCGAATAGATAATCTGCTTCATGTGGTCCTGGGCTTGCTTCAGGGTGGCCCTGAAAACAAAATGCAGGTTTGTCAATTAATTCAAATCCTTGTAGGCTTTTATCAAATAGGGATAAGTGTGTAATACGTGCATTGTCTGGTAATGTGTCCACATCAATCATAAATCCGTGATTTTGGCTGGTAATAATGACGTGCCCGCTCTCTACATCTTGTACGGGATGATTGGCGCCATGATGACCAAATTTCATCTTAATCGTACGTGCACCACTTGCTAATCCCAGTAATTGATGTCCCAGGCAGATACCAAAAATGGGTATTTTTATTTCAAGCAATTTTTGGGTAGTGGAAATGGCATAATCACAGGGTTCGGGATCGCCGGGGCCATTGGAAAGAAACACCCCATCTGGTTGTAAAGCCAAAACCTCGTCGGCAGTTGTTTGTGCGGGACATACCGTTACTTTACAGCCGCGTTGTGCGAGCTTACGCAGAATATTGCGTTTGATACCAAAATCCAATGCCACAACGTGATAACTAGGTTTTTCCTGAATCTGATAACCCGATTGCAGCGACCATTCTCCTTCATTCCATTCATAGGGCTGGTCGCAACTCACGGTCTTAGCAAGGTCCATGCCGGCTAACCCAGGAAAAGTTCTGGCAAGTTGCAACGCTTTAGCTTCATCAATTTGACCGGCCATAATGCAACCTGATTGCGCGCCGCTCTCCCGCAGAATGCGCGTCAGTTTGCGAGTATCAATTTCGGCAATTGCGACTACATGTTGATCTTCCAGAAACGCTGGTAGCGTTTGTGTTTGTCGCCAACTACTGGAAACCAGGGGGAGATCTCGAATGACTAACCCGGCTGCAAATACTTTATTGGACTCGAAGTCTTCCAAATTAGTACCTGTATTACCAATATGTGGATAAGTTAGTGTGACAATTTGCTGGCAGTAGGAGGGATCAGTAAGGATTTCCTGATAGCCAGTCATGGCAGTGTTGAACGCGACTTCGCCCGTATTGATGCCTTCTACACCAATGGATACGCCACGAAAAATTGTACCATCAGCTAGTGTGAGGATGGCATGCGGGCGTTGTGACACAGAAAACTCCTTGGATACTAACCAGTCATGGAAAATGGGGCAAGACTTCGCTTGTGCCCACACTCAAAAACATCATTATTATACTTGAAAAAGTATTAAATTTCTATGGGAAGATTTTTGGGATATGATGAAATTGCTACGTTTATTTGTAACGCAAATAAATAGAAAAAAGGTCGGTCACTGCGATTCGTGTAAGTTGTGGTGCAAACTGTAATGACTGACGCCGTTATCTGGATTAAATAATAACCGTGAAAGTACATTGTGATGTACAAGCCTACAAATATTAAGATCGCAAAAAATACCGTCCAACTTTTGAATGCAAATTTCGAAAACTCTGTGCTGGAGAGTAAAGTTATCTACCAGAGCAAACTGAAAAAATTGCAGGAACGAATTGCGCATATCCAGCAGGTTTATTATCTCCAATCTAAACGGGCAATTATTGTTTTTGAAGGCTGGGATGCCAGCGGCAAAGGGGGTGTGATTCGCAGGTTGACTGAAAAATTAGATCCGCGTGGTTTTAGCGTTATACCTATTTCCATTCCGAACCCTGATGAACAGAGTAGGCACTATTTATATCGCTTTCAAAAAGAATTGCCGAAAGCGGGGGCAATTACCATTTTCGATCGTTCTTACTATGGGAGGGTATTGGTTGAAAGGATTGAGGGCTTGGCTAGCAACAAAGAATGGCAACGTGCCTATTGTGAAATCAATGAGTTTGAGCGTTTATTATCCGATGATGGTGTGCGCATTATTAAATTATTTTTGCATATTACGCCCGAAGAACAGTTAATTCGTTTCTACGAAAGGCTGCATAATCCTTACAAGCATTGGAAAATTACTGAAGAGGATTTTCGTAATCGTCTGAAGTGGAAGGACTATGAAAGTGCAATTAATGATATGTTCAAGCAAACTTCTACCAATATTGCCAACTGGAATTTAATTGCTGCGAATATGAAATGGTATGCACGCATACAGGCACTAGAAATTATTTGTGCGAAGCTGGAAAAAGGGGTTGATATTATTCCTAAACCCCTTGATCCAGAATTGATAGAAGTTGCTAAACAGTTACTGGGGATCACTATCAGGAACAATTAAATCCTTGCTATTTCGAGTTTTTCTGTTTTTCATTCAGTGAAGTGATCAAAATAGTTGTTTGTTTAAACGTACATAATGTTTTCCACATCAATGATTGCCGCTTTTGCTGCGGTCAACATCAATAGCTGTTACCAAATTGCCGCGATTTCCCCATGCATTCCTAATATAAGATACAACTAGCGCAATCTCTCCATCGCGAAGAATTTGCTGAAACGGAGGCATTCCATAGGGCCGAGGATTTCCCGCTGTAGTAGGTGGATAGCCTCCGTTCAGAATACTGCGAATTGTATTAAGTGGGGAGCTCATAGTAACGCTTCGATTGCCTGCTAGTGGTGGATAAATGCCAGGTAGACCCTCCCCTGATGATCCATGGCAATCCTGGCAGTATTTCTCATACAATTTACTACCTTGCTGCAGATGTTTTTGCATGCTTGTTGGGATAACTGCGAGACTTACATTCTGTGTGTTGTGAGGATAATATTCTGCAAGGGATTTAAGATATATGGCCATTGCACGGATATCTTTTTGTGATAAATATTGAAGGCTTTGTTTGATGATTGTCGCCATAGGACCTGACGTCACCGCACGTTTCGATATGCCAGTTTTAAGCAGCTCAGCGATTTCTTTGATTGTCCACGCACCACTATCTGCTTCCAGACGGGAAGTTAGGGAGGGTGCATACCAATTTACTCCCATTATTTGTCCGCCTGTTAGTGTGTCGTTTAGACTGGCACCTAATAAATTTCGGGCTGAATGACAGGCATTGCAATGACCAGGTCCTTGTACCAAGTAGGCACCACGATTCCATTCTTCACTCCTGGATTTATCAGGTTCATATTCTCCTTCTTTGAAATACAATGCGCGCCAAATATATAAGAGTGGCCTAAAATTATAGGGAAAGCGAATATCACTAGGTGGGTTGGACTGAGAAACAGGCGGCAAAGACTGAAGATGAACAAAGATTGCATTGGCATCTTGTCGTGTCATTTTGGTATATTCGGTATAAGGAAAAGCAGGGTAGAGTAGCCGACCATCACGTGACTTACCTTGGTGGAGGGCTTGCCAAAAATCATCTTCACTCCAATGACCAATGCCCGTTTCTTTGTCGGCCGTGATATTAGGTGTGACAAAAATTCCGAATGATGTAGACAGTCGACGTCCGCCTGCAAATGGTTGTCCGCCTTTGGTCGTATGGCATCCCATGCAATTTCCAGCGCGCGTGAGGTAGGCACCGAGCATTCGTTGCTGTTCAGGAGCAGAGAAGCTTGACCTTTCAATGGATGTCTCTGCTGCTATAGATTTCGCTACAAATAGCATTGTAAGAATGCCGCCAAAAAATAAGTTGATAATTTTTTGTTTACTGATAATTGGCGTGAAAAACAGACGTTTCATTTTACATTTCCATTTGTTAGGATGATGCTGCCGCAACGACGAGCCAGCTCAGGTAAAAGCGCATTGGCTGGATTGGGCTTCCCGGAGACTGGTTGAGTAGCCAGCCACTTCGCAATCGCATTGGTTTCGTCGTCAGTTAGCCGATTGGCAATTTCCGACATGCAGTCGGCTACTTGGCCGCGCATTAATCCGCCATTGCGCCAGCTTCCAAGCTGTGCAGTAATATAGGCACGGGACAAACCTAATAAGCCTGGAATGAATGGCTCCGCACCCATCAAAGCATCTCCATGACACGCGCTACATGCCGGAATATCCCGCTTTGTATCTCCTAAATGAATCAGTTTTTCCGTCAATATTATTTCTTCTGGTTGTATGCTGATTTGCTCGGGAGGCGGAAATGGTAACTGCAGAGAGGAAAAATAACGTGCGATTTCGAGCATGTATTCATCTGACATATTTTCTAACAAAATTGTCATTGGTTGATAATAGCGTCGGCCATCTCTGAAGTTGCGTAACTGATTGAAAAGATAACCATATGGTTTGCCGCTAATACGAGGATAATAGGCATCTCGGCCTACCTTGTCCTCGTTACCATGACAGATCGTACATGCTTTAACACGTTCAGCTATGGTGTCGGGTACTTCAACGGGCATAGTTCCGGCAGCATTTGCCAAGTGTGCAATAAAAAGAAATGCGATTAGAATAAAATGTGTCATTTGTGGTGTTCCTTTGCTATGCAGTGTTAACTTTTGGCACACTGCGTCCAGTTGCAATGAATAGTTATCTTTTCATGAAGAATTGGTTTTAAAGCGAGCGCAGACTTTTTGTACAGACAAGTTTGATGTTCGTCCGTCCTACGGACACGCATTTTATCAGGGACTATCCAAATGCGTTTACAGCTTTTCAAAAGTCGCGTTGTGCGTTCAATGTGTAACGCGTCGCTGTTAACTTGATGTACCCAGAGATTTTTATTTTGGTTTTAGTGAAGTTTTACTGTACATGTTTAGGATATTTTTACACGGTCTGGACTTAGAACCCAAGGTAAAAGCTACTATTGATTCGGCCAGCTGAAGTTTTAAGTGCGATTTATTTAAACCCAATAAATACATGGCATCAATCATATGGCTTGGGTGGAAACTTCAAACTTTACTTGGCCGAAGCAATAAAGATAGATTAAAGTTCGGGGAACTATAAGTTTAGTTTTAGCTTTTATTTAATTGATGCACGAATAGCGTATATTAATCTTGGATGCTTACAAGCCTCTTACAAACGTTTGTTATAAGATAAAAAGTCATGGAGAGTAGAAAATGTCAAACAGTAAACCAAACTTAAATAGCAGATTTGCAGGGTTGGAGACATTAGCTTTTTTTTTCGTAGCGGGTCTATTGGTTCCAGTTTTTGCTAATGCTTCTAAACAATTAGATATCCGGTCCTACGAGGCTTCTGATCAATGTAAAGCTGATATCGCGCAAGTTAGGGTGACAGTAAATAATGTTGGTTCTGGGGGAATACTTAGTGTTGAGCTCTATCATGATCCCGATAATTTCTTGAATAAGAAGGGACGTACAAGGCGTATCCGTATCCCGGCGGTTGGCGGACAACATATGGTTTGTTTTAACGTTGAACAACAGGGAACCTATGCTGTAGCGGCCTATCATGATGTCGATGCTAACCGTAAATTAAATAAGCGCTGGAATTTGATGCCCAAAGAGCCTTTTGGTTTATCAAATAATCCCAAACTCCAGTTTGGTTTTCCAAAGTTTAATGATTCTGCTTTTACAACAGACGGTTTGGGTGCAGATATTACGATCCACCTGCAAAAGCAATAGCACCCAAAACTACCGTAATTTATGGGTTTTGGTTTTGTGCTCTATTCCATCTGGTTTAGAATAAATTAACCATGGGGCGGTAATTGGAGGAGATGCAATGAATGAGAGAGCCTGGCACCAATTACTGCAAGCGATCGAAGATGGATTGGTGGTGCCTGTTATCGGTCCCGAGGTGCTTGTTTCTGGTGAGCATAATGTTTTTTTGCAAGCGCAGATTGCACAGAAACTTTTGGAATTTCATGATTGTGAACTGAATGAAAGTCCAATTTCTCCGTTTGGAGAATTAAATGAAGTTGTTACTCAGCTCAAACAGAATTGTGATCTGCAGGATCTTTACGCGGATATCCATGATGTTATCGTAGAACTCACTGCCAAAAATGATGCTGTTATTCCAGAACCTATTCGTCAGATTGCGGCGATCTCTTCTTTTCAGTTGTTTGTAACACTGACGCCTGATAATCTACTTTCTCGTTGCCTGCGGGAAAGATGTGCCGTGAACGAGATTATCTATTCTCCCTATTTGCCGACGAGTGAAGGTTCAGACTTGCCCAATGATTGGTTGTCTCGTCAAGGGGAGGTGCAGCTGCTTTATTTATTTGGGAAATCGAGACCGGCGCCTATGTTTGCGATTCATGAAGAAGATTTCTTAGAGTACATACACAATATCATTGCGAGAGGTAGTCATGTGCCCGTCAAGTTTTTAGATGAGCTACAGCAACGTAGACTGTTACTTATTGGGTGTAATTTTCCTGAATGGCTGAGTCGTTTTTTTTTACGGCTTACTAACAAAGGTCGACTCTCGGACAGGCAGAGAAAACGCGAGTGGTTGATTGAGGAAATTTCACTGGATAAAAGCCTTGTCTATTTTCTGGAGAGTTATAGTAAGCGGACGGAGGTTTTGTCGGATATTTCACCTACAGCATTTATTGCTGAGCTTCATCAACGTTGGTTAGCCCGTAATAGCAAATCAAAACAAACAACTTCTGTTCAAGATGAAATAGTGCCACGGGGTACTATGTTCTTCATCAGTTATTGTCGTGCCACTGATCTGCCAGCAGCGGAGAAACTATTTGAGTCGCTAAAGTCCCATGGTGTGGCTTCTAATGAGATCTGGTTTGATCGGACGGCCATTGAGCCCGGACAAAATTTTCATGATCGTATTCTGGAAGGTATTCGGACCTGTCGTTATTTCGTGCCTTTGATTTCTCATTCAGCAGATACACTGGATGAGAAGTTTTTCCGGCGTGAGTGGAATGAAGCCATTAATCGCGAGAAGTCAATCCAAGGACGGATATTTGTGGTTCCTGTGATTGTAGACCAGGCGTACGAACCACAAGCATATAATCGTGTTCCGTATGGATGGAAAGATAACTTGGACTTCGGTCATGCACCAACTGGATTACCTGATGAACGAACTAATGCGGTATTAAAGACACTAGTCCGCAGCATGCGGGAATAGAGTATGAATACGCCCCAGACTTCAATAAGGACGCAGGCTTCTAATCAAGCAAGTAATACTGCAGTTGATATACAGCAGGCTCAATTGACATTGGATGCGCAGTTTCCGTGGCCGGGACTCGCTGCTTATGACGAATCCGCCAGTGAGTTTTTTTTCGGTCGTGCAGAGGAAGCTGCAGAACTGCTGCGTATGGTTCGGTTGGCACCACTTACGGTGCTGTATGGTAAATCTGGGCTGGGCAAGACTTCATTATTACAGGCCGGATTTTTCCCTCTTTTACGCGCCGAACATTATTTTCCTGTTTATTTGCGTCTCGACTTCAGCCCTACTGTTACTTTGCCACCTATTGATCAAGCTGCAAAAAAGCTGCAAACAGCACTGGTGGCGGTCGGTGCGGATTTTCCTACATGGTCTGAGGCTGAGGGCTTATGGCATTATTTACATCAACGGAACCTGAAAATATGGAGCAAAGATAATTACCTATTGACTCCCGTACTGATTTTCGATCAGTTTGAAGAAATTTTTTCTCAAGGGAAAAGTGATCCTGATTGTATCCAGTCAAGTTTTCATGCATTGGCGGATCTAATCGAAAACCGTATTCCAAGTGAATTGACCGTTGGCAAATCAAGTCGGCGTACTTTGTCTGAACTAGATCTGATGGCTCAACCTTATCGTATCGTATTGGCCTTTCGCGAGGACTTTCTCCCCGAAATTGAGGGCTGGAAAGAGCAAGTGCCGTCTCTGCTACGTAACCGTTTGCGGTTATTACCCATGACTCGCGAACGTGCTGTTGATGCGGTTAAGCATGCCGGTGCCGCTGTGCTGGCACCGGATGTGACGGAGTTGCTGGTTGATTTCGTTGGCAATCTGGATGCTCCCTTAGTAAGTAACGTTTCTGCGATCGAGCCAGTACTTCTGAGTTTGTGTTGTTACCAACTTAATCAACGTCGCCAACTAAATGGAAAAATAGATGCCAACCTGCTACAACACGCTGGACAAGATATTCTTCAAGATTTTTATGATGAAGCACTGGGTGATATGCCTGCGACTGTTTCGCAATTCATTGAAACGCATCTAATCCAGGGAAGCCACTATCGTGGCAGCTATCCAGTTGATCAGGCGTTACATGATGGCTTCTTAACCCAATCCCAGCTTGCTGTCCTGGCAGATAAATATCGATTGCTGCGTATTGATCAGCAACTGGGTGCTAATCGTATTGAGCTGATTCATGATCGGTTAGTGAGTGTGGTCAGTAAGGCCCGTGATGCACGTTTGCGTCAGGTAGAGCTTCAACGCCAGCAAACTAGGGAACAGGCGCAGCTTCGTCAACAAGCGTTAGAAAAGGCCGAATTTGACGCAGCTAATTTACGCAGGCATACGCGGAAGCTCCATGGTGCCTTGTTATTGGTAGTGTGTCTGGCAACAATAGCTTTATTTAATTGGAGAGAAGCGAATATCGAAAAAGAAAATGCACAGAAGGCGCAACAAGAGGCGAATAGTCTACGTCTCGTATTGCAGAGCTTGGACATGGCAAATGGCACGCGTGTAGGTGGGGATGAGCGCGCGATGATGCAATTACTTGCAGTACATCAAATAGTGTCCAATAAAGAAGTAGATGCTGCCCTCTTATCCACACTATTGAGTAAGCATGCTACCAAAAAAGTTTGGACGACAGGCGGCAAGGTTCGGTCAGTTGCTTACAGTCCGAACGGTCGTTATATTGTTTCAGGCAGTAGTGATGGAACGTTGCGTGCGTGGGATGCAAATACGGGCGAGCCTATTGGGAAATTGATGTTAGGGCATACTGATTCAATCAATAGTGTTGCCATCAGTCCTGATAGTAAGCTGATTGTTTCAGGCAGCAGTGATGGAACGTTGCGTGTGTGGGACGCAAATAGTGGCGAACCCAAAGGCAGACCAATGATAAAGCATACGGATAGCGTAGAAAGTGTCGATATCAGCCCCGATGGACAGTACATTGTTTCAGGTAGCCAAGACAATACGCTGCAATTGTGGCACGTAACCACCCGAGAGCCTATCGGCGAACCAATGAGTGGGCATAAAAAAATGGTGAGCAGCGTTGCATTCAGTTCTGATGGTAATCGCATCGTATCAGCGAGTTACGATGATACGATGCGTTTTTGGGATGTAAACATGCTTAGTCCTATAGGTAAACCATTACAAGGCCATGAAGATGCCGTAACAAGTGTTGCCTTCAGCCCAGACGATCAGTACATTGTTTCAGGTAGTAAAGACAATACCTTGCAACGGTGGAATGTCAATACGCACGAACCGATTGGCGACCCCATGCAGGGTCATCAGGATCGGGTAAATAGTGTTGCCTTTAGTCCAGATGGTCAATACATCGTATCAGGTAGCCATGATAGAACCCTACGCTTGTGGGAAGCAAAGAATGGTCAGTCTATTGGCGCGCCAATACTAGGACATTCAGAATTAGTCAGTAATGTAACTTTTAGTCCAGAAGGTAATTATATTGCTTCCGGTAGTCGTGATACCAGCCTCAGGCTATGGAATGCAAAAAATAGCCAACCAATCGAAGCGCAGTTGAAGGGTGGACACAAGAATTTAGTAGCGAGCGTTGCTTTCAGTCCGAATGGTCGTTACATTGTTTCAGGTAGTGACGACTATACCTTGCAACGCTGGGATGCAAAGTCGGGGAAACCGATTGGAATATCTATGGAGGGCCATACTGGCTCATTAAATGGTGTTGCCTTTAGTCCTGATAGTAAGCTGATTGTTTCAGGCAGTAGTGATGGAACGTTACGTCTGTGGGATGCCCATAGTGGTGAACCCATCGGTGTGCCAATGAGAAAACATGAGGATGGTGTCGAGAGTGTTGCTTTCAGTCCGAATGGGCAATATATTGTTTCAGGTAGTAAAGACAAAACGTTGCAATTGTGGCAGGTCAGTACGCGAAAGCCTATTGGTGCACCCATGACTGGGCATGAAAAAATGGTGAGGGGCGTTGCCTTTAGCTCGGATGGTAACCGTATTGTATCGGCGAGTTACGATAACACGCTGCGTTTGTGGGATGTGGACACCCTAAAACAAATAGGTGAGCCATTTCTGGGACATCTGGGTGCGGTAACAAGTGTTGCTTTTAGCCCCAATGACCAGCATATCGTTTCAGGTAGTAAAGACAATACCTTGCAACTGTGGGATGTCAATACGCACGAACCGATTGGTGACCCCATGCAGGGACATCAAGATCGAGTGAATAGCGTTGCTTTTAGTCCAGATGGCAAACGCATTATCTCAAGCAGTAGCGATAAAACCTTGCGCCTGTGGGATGTAACCAGCAGAAAGGCCATTGGCAAGCCAATGTATGGACACCTGGAGCGGGTAAACAGTGCAACTTTTAGCCCAGATGGGACACGTATCGTTTCAGGTAGCGATGATATGACGCTACGCATTTGGTCTGCATCCAACGCTTGGGCTGATGAATTGTGTAATAAGTTGACACGTAATATGAGTCAAAAAGAATGGCACGACTGGGTGTCACCAGATTTCCCAAACATTCAGTATAAACAGCAATGTCCAAATTTGTTGATACCATCCTTAGCTGAGTAACAGAATATCAGCCAGTTTCCGCGGCCTTCAATAGATCAATAATCTTTGGATCTTTGGCAATGTCTAATGCAGTTTTTCCACTTTTGTTTTTTAAATTCTGGTTGGCACCTTTTTTCAGTAATATTTTGACGGCATCAGCATGCTTATTCGAAGCGGCTGACATGAGAGCGGTGATACCGTCCTCATTTTGATGGTTAATCTTTGCGCCTTTTGCCAGCAATACATCAATAACAGGGGTATGACCACTTTGTGCCGCCAGTATCAGTGCGGTAAAACCATTCGTGGCTTTTAAATCAACTTTGGCACCTTTTGCTAATAAAGTGCGAACAATTTCAGTATGCCCGTGCAAAGCAGCTAAAATAAGGGCGGTAGCATCATTTTTGTCTTGTAAGTCGACTTGGGCGTCTTTAGACAATAGTGCTTTGACGATTTTTAAATGCCCATTTTGGGCCGCGATATATAGTGCCGTAGTTTTGTTAACTGCTTGCAGATTAATTGAAGCCCCTTTTGCTAACAGTTTATCAACAATTGCTTTTTGACCACGCAAAGATGCAACCATGAGTGCCGAGACATCATTCTTGGTTGTTAGATTAACATTGGCTCCTTTTTTTAGTAAAGCATCGACAATTTCCTCATGACCACCCTGTGCCGCGATAATGAGTGCAGAGATGCCATCAAGCGTTTGCAGATCAATTTGAGCCCCTTTTGCTAATAATGTATTTACGACTGCTGTATGACCATTCTTGGCGGCTACGATGAGAGCCGAAACGCCACCTTTATTTTGCAGGTCAAGTTTGGCTTTTTTCTCCAGCAGTAGATTTACAACTGCCGTATGCCCATTTTGGGCTGCAACGATCAATGCAGTAAAACCATTGTTGATTTGCAGGTCAGGGTTAATCCCTTCAGCTAAAAATTTTTTAACTGTTTCTGTTTCACCAGCAAAGGCTGACTTGAGAAATTCAACTTCGTTGTTTGCAAGTCCATTGGTAGCTTGTGTTAATAAAATAGCTGCTATGCTAACAAATAAAAGGATTGGTCGCGTATTGCTTATTAAGTTTTTAATAAAATTCATCAGGGTATGTAATGTCAATTTTGTTGCGTAAAGTTAAAAAAGAATTAATTGAATCAAGAATCAATTAAAAGTATTAAACTAAAAGGCGCATTTTAACCTAGAAACTGTGATATCGATTATGTTGTGTATTTTACAATTGCATTCAGTTGATTAGGAATAAATCGGATTGGCTTTTCAGTGATAATGCTAACGGTTATTTTCCAGAAAAGGCATAGTGTAAAATGGTTTTTTGCTTAGTGATTTTAGCAAGTGATAAATATGAACGATTGGGTTATCCCTGAATGGCCCGCGCCAAACAATGTTAAAGCAATATTTACAACCCGTAATGGTGGGGTAAGCCGTGGACTTCATGGCGATTATACTTCCTTAAATTTAGCTAATCATGTGAAAGATAACCCAATATATGTTGAGCGCAATCGGGCTTTATTGGGCCAAATACTGCCCTCTGAACCCAAATGGTTGAAACAGGTGCATGGTCCTTTACCTGTTTGGGTGAGTGATGATGGGCATTTACTTGAGGGTGACGCTGCTTTAAGTTGTCGTAACGGGACAGTTTGTGTTGTACTGGTTGCGGATTGTCTGCCTGTATTTTTGTGTGATACAGCTGGAACGGTAGTCAGTATTATTCACGCTGGTTGGCGTGGATTGGCTTCGGGTATTATCGAAAAATCAGTTTTGGCGATGCGTAAACATAGTCATAGCCGACTGATCGCATGGTTGGGTCCAGCAATTGGCCCCAATCATTTTGAAGTGGGTGAGGAAGTGCGCGAAGCTTTCGTCCAGCATGATCGAAATGCTGCACTTGCTTTTATGCCGCGGTGTAAAAATCATCGTAACAAATGGCTGGCGGATCTTTTTCTATTAGCCCGTCAAAGACTTGCAGAAGTGGGTGTGACTGGGGTTTATGGGGGTGGTGTTTGTACATTTAGTGATCCAACGCGGTTTTTCTCATATCGTCGTGATGGGGAGACTGGGCGTATGGCTGCACTAATTTGGCTTGAGGCGTAGCATTCAACCAAAATATTTGGTTCTATCACTGCAGATAGTCGAAGTCAACTGCGTGTATTTTCTTGTTCTAAAACCAAACAGAGAGAAAGCGAAACAGTTGACATTTCTTTAACTTGTTAATTTATCGTCTTGCAACAGCGTATAATCCCGCCTTTCCATATGATTTAAAGTTATGTCAACGCTTGCCTGGATTATTGTAGCCAGTTTTCTTGGTGGTGTATTGAGTATTTTGTTTGCAGGTATGCTAACACTCAGTACGCGCACTTCATGGGTTTCAATGCTGGTTTCCTATGCAATTGGTGCGCTATTGGGTGCGGCTTTTCTCAATACATTACCCGAAGCATTTGAGCTTTCTGACGATCCGAATCAAGTAACCGTTACAGTATTAGTGGGTATTTTGCTTTTCTTTATTCTGGAAAAGCTGGTTTTATGGCGTCATTGTCATATCGAAGAATGTGAAGTGCACGACCCGTTACATAGCCACTCGCTAGTGGTAAGTAATACCCATGAGCATGACAATGGTCGTAGCGCAATGATGATTATTTTGGGTGATACGTTTCATAATTTTGTAGACGGTATATTAATTGCTACAGCATTTATGGCGGATACTCAACTCGGGATTGTGACTTCCATCGCAATTATTGCACATGAGATACCGCAAGAGGCAGGAGATTTTATTATTCTTCTTAACTCTGGCTATACACGTAAACGTGCTTTCATATTGAACTTGTTATCCAGTTTTGCTACTTTGGTAGGTGGCGTGCTGGCATATTTCATGCTAAATAAGCTAGGTTATTTTATTTTACCTTTATTGGGCTTGGCTTCAGCCAGCATGATTTATGTGGCAATGTCAGATTTAATTCCGGGTTTGCATAAACGTCCTGAGATTGGCGCAACGATACAACAAGTCGCGCTTATTTCACTGGGAATTGGTTCTATTTGGTTGATTGGTTATCTTTTTGCACATGTGCACTAATCTTACACAACACACTAAAGATATTCTGCTTATATGTCTTTAAAGAAAATGTTTTTTTGATTAGTCCATATCACTACTGTCCCGTTAACATCTAATAGAGGCGGCCTGATTCAGCTTAAATT